>CAJKKJ010000013.1 GCA_905200435.1 uncultured Bacillota bacterium
TAGCATAACACCATATTTTCTTCCTTCTTTAGCAACACGTTCAAAAATGTTATAACCAATTAAATATGAATCTTCATCATTTTTAACATATCTATGGGCTTCTTCCAAAAATATATGAAATGGTATTGATGCTCTAGATTTTAAAGATTTAGAAAAATTAAATAGCATTTTTGTAAATATTTTAGTAACGGCTTTGGCAAAATGATCATCTACTTCTTCTAAATTGAAGTTAATAATTTGAACCTTTTTATTACCATTTGATATTAAAGATGCAATATATTTTTCTCTAGTTATATAAGATGGAACTTTAAAATAATTTGAGTTTTCACCAATAACTAAAGCATGTAATTTTACTTTTAATGTAACAGCATCGCCATATGTTTGTTCATTTCTTAAAAAGCCTTCACTAATTAAAGTAAATGATAAAGCTTGTTCAAAATCTTCTAAAGTATAGTATCCCATACTACTTGCTTCATATTTTTCAAGTTCTTCATCAATAAATCCTTGAATATATTGAGTAATTAAAACACTTTCACAGAAGTTTCCTGCTGTATCAATGATAAAGCATTCCCTAAATCTTCTTTGATAACCAACACCTTGAATAATAGATTCTAAATTAAATTCTGGTGTTGAACAAGTTTGAATAATACTGAATATATCGTTTCTTTTAGAAGCAGATGTTTGGTTTGTATAAAGAATTGTCATAATGGCTTTGGCAATTAAATGATTTTTATATTTATGAGCATCTTCGCCATTTTCAGCAAAGATTGCCACTAATTTTAATGCTCTTTCTAGAATAGTTATTTGACCATGGTTAGTTGCGCCTAGTAATATTGCCATATCATCTACATCTAGTAGCCATAATGGTATATTTAATATTTCTCCTTCTGTATCATGTAAATTAGTAGTATAGTATTTAAAGTTTAGATTAACATTATACTTATTAATATCTCTAAAAGCATTATGATATTCGCCATAAGCATCAAATAAAAATATATTTGATCTAAATGGTAAGTATTCTTTATTATTGAAAACATTTTGTAGTAATCTTGCAACGCCGCATGATTTACCTGATCCTGTATTACCAAATATAGCCATATGGTTACTAAATAAATCATTGTATTTTATTCTAACAGGACAATCATCGTAAAGTGGTGAATAACCAAGCAACATTGTATCATTACCTGATTCACCAACGATCATGCGCATTTCACTTGAATCAATTGGTCTTATTTTACTTGTTAAACTAGGTTTTCTAATAACGCCACCAACAAATTTACCATTAACTATTTCACCTAGAAATGATATTTTAATTTCTTTATCACTTATATCATCTACTTCACCAAGTATTTGTTTTTTTTCATCTTCAAAAATAACATGTAAGTTCATTATATCACTTACAACTGCGCCTTCAACTAGTGCGACTCTTGCTATATTATCCCCAATATATAATATTTTTCCAAACATAAATCACATTATTTCTAATATTTTAGAAACCCTTTCATCCTCTATTTCTTTTAAATATTCTTTTATTTTTTCATCTCTTTTAATGATTCCAAGTTTATTTTCAAAATCTTCTAATTTCATTTCACAAGATTTTATTAGCTTATGAACTGCATTTCTACTTACTTCATAGTTAGATGCTATTTCACTTAACGATAAATTTTCAAAATAGTATTCTTTAAAATATATCTGTTCTTTTTCGGTTAGTAGTGGACCATAATAATCAAATAGCTTATTATATTTTAATATATTATCCATTAAATATCCCCCAAATTCCTGATATTATAAAGAATATACCAAAAATTATATAAATAATTGTAAAATTTTTTCTTTTATATATTTTATAATTATTTAGCGCGAATATAAATAGAAGTAAACTGACTGAAAAATCAGATAGGAAATAGTATTTGCGCCCAATTAGATATGTATAAATAAATATGCCAATTGTTACTATAGTCATTAGTATTTGTAATAAAAATAGCCAATCTTTTATTTTGTAATCCCTTATTTTTTTTGTTACTTTATTACTTTCTGTATTACTTTTCATCATATTTATCACCTAAATCTTTAAATAGTCCATATATATATGATTCAATATCAAATGATTTTAAATCATTGTATCCTTCACCTAAACCAATATATTTGACTGGTATTTTTACTTCATCTTTGATAGCAAGAACAATTCCTCCCTTAGCGCTTCCATCTAATTTTGTTAAAACTATTCCTGTTATATCTGTTATTTCTTTGAAGTTTTTAGCTTGTGATATACCATTTTGACCAGTTGTTGCATCTAGTACTAGTAATGTTTCATGTGGTGCGGATGGTATTATTTGTTTTATTACTTTGTTTATTTTAGCAAGTTCATTCATTAGATTAACTTTGTTTTGTAATCTTCCTGCTGTATCGATTAGTATTACATCATAGTCTTTTCCTTTTATTAATCCATCATAAACTACACTTGCGGGATCTGCCCCCTCTTTGTAATATACGTCTGCTCCAGACTTTCTACCCCATTCTTGGATTTGTTCAACTGCACCTGCTCTGAAGGTATCTCCTGCTATTAATAAAACTTTTTTGCCTTTTTGAACTAGTTGATATGCTATTTTACCGATTGTTGTTGTTTTGCCAACTCCGTTTACACCAACAAACAATAATACTGTTTGACCTTCTTTATTGACATTTATTTTATTGGTTAATATATCTCCATCAACATATATGATAAACATTTCATCAACGATTATTTCTTTTAATTCTTCTGGGCTTGTTATTTTTTCTTCTTTTACTCTTTTCTTTAATTTGTCTACTAATTTCATTACTGTATCTACACCAATATCGGCCATGATAAGTATTTCTTCTAAATCATCAAAGTATTCATTTGTTAATTCTTTGTATTTTTTTGATAAGTTACCTAATTTTGATGTAAAATTACTTCTTGTTTTTTCTAAAGCTTTATCATATTCATTTACATCAGGTTTATTAAATATTTTCTTAAATTTGTCGAATATTCCCATGTTTACACCTCTATAGTAATTATAACCTATTTCCAAAGTAAATACCATATAAACTTGCAAAAAACCTAAAAAAAGTATATAATTATATAGTCGAAATTTTTTTAGAAAGGAGGAAATCTATGAAAGAAACAAAAGTATTCGCTTTAGGTGGATTATGTGAAGTTGGTAAGAATATGTATGTTGTGTGTCATGATGATGAAATTATTATTGTTGATGCTGGTGTTATTTTCCCTGAAAGTGACATTAAAGGCGTTGATTATGTTATTCCTGATTATACTTTCTTGAAACAAAATGAGAGTAAAATTAAGGCTTTATTTATAACTCATGGTCATGAAGATCATATTGGTGGTATTGTTTCTTTACTACAGTCTGTTAATGTTCCATATATTTATGCTCCTAATCAAGCATGTGGATTAATTAGAAAAAAAATTGCTGAAAAGAATATACCTTATAAGAATTTAATTGTTTATACTGAAAAAACTGTAGTTAAGACTAAATATTTTAATGTTGAATTTTTTATTACTACCCACTCTATACCTGATTCTCATGGTGTTTGTATTCATTCACCTAATGGTACAATTGTTGTTACGGGTGACTTTAAGTTTGATTTAACACCGATTGGACCTGTTGCGAATCTTCATAAGATGGCTAGTATTGGTCATAAGGGTGTTACGCTTTTGCTTAGTGATAGTACTAATGCTTTAAATCCTGGTATGAGTAAGTCTGAGTCTAAGGTTGATGAAGCTTTGAATGATATTTTTGATTCAACTGATAGTAGGATTATTATTGCTACTTTTGCATCTAATATTTATAGGTTAAAGCATATTGTTGATACTTGTTATAAGAGGGGTAGAAAGATCGCTATTTTTGGTAGAAGTATGGAGAATAATATTGAGATTTCTATTGAGGGTGGCTATATAAAACATAAGGATGTTTTTATTACTCCTGAGGAAGCTAATAGATTACCAAATAATAAGGTTTGTTTATTGTGTACTGGTTCTCAGGGTGAACCATTAGCTGCTTTAACGAGAATCGCTGATGGTAGTCATAAACAGATTAAGATTCATGAAGGAGATACTGTTATATTTTCGTCTTCGACTATTCCAGGTAATGCTCTTAGTATTTCGAGAACTATTAATAAGTTATATTTAAAGGGTGTTAATGTTTATACTAATACTTCTTTGAATGATATTCATACTAGTGGGCATGGTAGTGAAGAAGAATTGAAGTTAATGTTGAGGTTAATTAAACCTAAGTATTTTATGCCAGCTCATGGTGAATATAGGATGTTAAAAAGACATGCTGAGATTGCTCAGGAATGTGGTATTCCAGAGGAAAACACGTTTGTTTTAAATAATGGTGATGTTTTATCTATTTACAAGGGTGTTGTTAAGAGGGATGGCTTTGTTCCTGCTAATGATATTTATGTTGATGGTAATCGTTTGGGTGATGTTTCTAATTCTGTTATGAGAGATAGAAGATCAATGAGTAATGATGGTATTGTTATTGCTTGTGCGACTATTTGTAATGATAAGTTATTGACTAAACCTAATATTACTACTAGGGGATTTGTTACTGTTAATGAGAGTGAAGATATTTTGAAGAATTTGGAAAATATTTGCTCTAGTATTGTTTTGAAATCGATTAAGAAAAATAAAAATGATATCAAAGCTGATATCATAACTAATTTGTCTAATTATATTAAAACGGAAACTGGTAGAAATCCTATTATATTACCTATTATTACTGAAATAGAAGAAAAAGTAACTGTTAAATAAGTTACTTTTTTTGTGATGTTATCAACATTCTTTTTATTATTTACTACTTTATCAACATTTCTATTCTATATACATTTTAACATTAAAATTTCGAAAAGTCATCAAAAACTAAAAAAAAGTAACACAAAGTTACTTTACATTATACCAATTATCACCATAATCAACTTCTACTTTAAGAGGAACCTCTAGTTTACAAGTATTTTCCATCAAATCAGTTACTAATTTTTTAACAACATCAATTTCATCATTTGGAACATCAAAAATAAGTTCATCATGGACTTGAATAATCATTTTAGTTTTTAAATTTTTTTCAATAAGTTCTCTATCAATTTCAATCATCGCCTTTTTAATTATATCAGCGCTTGTTCCTTGAATTGGAGTATTAAGGGCGATTCTCTCACCTTGTTGTCTAATCATATAATTTGTATTCTTAAGTTCATCAATAGTTCTAATACGTCCAAACAAAGTTTTAACATAACCATTTTCATAAGCTTCTTTTTTCATATTATCCATGTATTCTTTAATCCCCGGATAAGTATTCAAATAATTTTCAATAAATTCTTTGGCTTCTTTAGTACTAATGCCAACATTTTCAGCTAAGCCATATCCACTAATACCATATATAATACCAAAATTAACAGCTTTCGCGATTCTTCGCATATCTTTAGTTACATCTTCAATATTTACTTTAAAAATATCAGCTGCTGTTTTAGTATGAATATCTATACCATGTTTAAATGCTTCGATCATTGAATCAATAGATGCAATTGAACTAAGTATTCTAAGCTCTATTTGGGAATAATCACTACTTAAAATTACTGAATCATTAGATGGTAGAAATGCTTTTCTAATCATTTTTCCATACTCATATCTAACAGGTATATTTTGAATATTTGGTTCAAGAGAAGATAATCTTCCAGTTCTTGCTGTAACTTGACTATAAATAGTATGAATTTTACCATCTTCTATCGCATTAATAAGTCCTTCAATATAAGTAGAATATAATTTAGCAAGCATTCTATACTCAATGATTTCATCAATTATAGGATGAGTCCCTTTTAGTTTTGTCAAGACATCATTGGCAGTTGAATAACCATTTTGATTTTTTTTACCATGAGATAATCCTAATTCATCAAATAAAACTTCTCCTAATTGTTTAGGTGAATTAATATTAAATTCATGACCAACTAATGCATAAATATTTTTAGAAACTAAATCCATTTTATCAGTAATTTCTTTACCCATTTTTTCTAAAACATCACGACTAACATATACACCATTATATTCCATTCTACCTAGTACTTTGGTAAGGGGCAACTCAATATTTTCATATAAAGCGATTAAGTTTTTATTTTCTAATTCATTTAAAAATCTAGATTTTGTTTCATATAAGAATTTGGCTTTTAAAGCTGATGCTTTTGGAATATTACCTTCTTTCGAATAAATTTCATTTATTAAAGGTATATTATATCCCATATTATTAGCAAGTACCGCAATATCATCTTTTGTATTATATTCAAGTAAATAAGATGCAATCATTGTATCAAATGGCATAATAGAAAATTCAATATTTTCTTGTTTTAGAGAAACATATAATCTTTTTAAATCATATGTTACATCAATTTTATTTAATATTTCTTTATTTTTAATTAAATTTTCAAAACTAATATAATATGCATTTGTTCCATCATATATTCCAGCACCTATTGGTTTTGTTTTAAAATAATTGAAATCTTTACTTTCTAGGTATAGTGCGATTTTATCATTTAATTTTATTTGCGAAATATCTTCTATTTCTTGATAATTTAATATTGTTTCTTTTTTTGTTGTACTCTTTAAAAGTGAATAGAATTCTAATTCACTATATAGTTTATTTAATTCATCAATATTTGGTCCACTATAATATGTATCTTCTAAATTAATTTCAAGTGGTACTTCTTTATAAATTGTCGCAAGTTCATATGAAAAATAAGCATTTTTTTTATCATTTTCTAATTTTTCTTTTGTTTTTCCTTTTATTTCATCTATATTTTCATATATTCCATTTAATGTTTTATATTCTTGTAATAGTTTTAATGCTCCCTTTTCACCTATTCCTTTTACTCCTGGTATATTATCTGAACTATCACCCATTAATGCTTTTAAATCTACTATATTTATTGGTTTAATACCATAATCTTTTTCAAATGTTTCTTCATTATATCTAATTGATTCTCCACCTGATTTTAATAATTTAACATCAACATCTTCATTTATTAGTTGCAACAAATCTTTATCACTACTTATTATTGTTCCTTTGATATTTTCTTTATCGCAATAGGTTGAAAATGTACCAATTATATCATCTGCTTCATAGTTATCTATATCATACCATTTTAATCCCATTGCTGTTATTACTTCTTTTGCAACTGGAAATTGTTTTTTTAATTCATCTGGTGTTTCTATTCTTCCACCTTTATAATCTTCATATTTTTCGTGTCTGAATGTTTTTCCCCTATCGAATGCAACGATAACATAATTGGGTTTTTCTTCATCTATTATTTTGTTTATCATGTTTACTAATCCATATATTGCATTTGTTGGAAAGTTTTTTGAGTTTTTCATAAAGTTGCCACTATAAGCTGTTGCATAGTATGATCTGAATAATAAATTATTTCCATCTATCATTATTAAGTGTTTCATTTTTTCATCTCCTTTTATATTTTAACATATTTTTCGATATTTTTCTATTGTACTTTTAATTTTTAAATGATATAATTGTTTTAAGGATGTGATTGTTTTGAAAGTTTTTAAAAAGATTATTTCTATTTTATTTACTCTAGTATTGGTTGCATGGGTATGTTTAATTGTTTTTGATTTTATTAAATGTGGACAAAAGGATGAAAATGGTGAATTCAAAAAACCACTTATTGTTTTAAAGGAAACAAAATACGATTACGATGATGGTAGTGCGACTGAATATATGAGTTTAGGCTATAAATTTATTGTATATAATAGAAATTCTTTGAGAGCTTATAAATTTGGACCTTTTTGGTTAAAGGTTTGAACTATATAAGTTCTTTTACTTTCATGTTTTATGAAAAAGGAACTTAGAAAAAAATATAAAATTTTGAGAAGTAGTATTCACTCTTTAGAAAGAGATAAATCAATTTTTTATAATATTATCAACTTAAAAGAATTTATTGATGCTAGCGATATTTTAATTTATTATTCTGTTAATGATGAAATTGATACTTTGAATTTAATTGATTATTGTTTTAAAAGGAATAAGAATGTTTTTATACCTAGATGTAATGATAGTATGGATTTTTATTTGATAAATAATCTTAATAGTTTGAAAAAAGGTAAATTTAATATTATGGAAAGTACATCTGATATTAATAATTATTGTAATAGTATTTGTATTACACCGGGAATTTGTTTTGATAATTCTTTTTATAGAATTGGTTATGGAAAAGGATATTATGATAATTTTTTTAAGAACTATAATGGTGTTAAAATCGGTTTATGTTATGATGAGTGTTTAATTGATAATTGTTATCATGATAAATATGATATTCCTGTTGATATTATTGTGACTGATAAAAAAATTCTTAAGTATGATAAAAGGAAATCGAATTGATTTCCTTTTTGTTATAATTGTATTCCTTTTACTACATTACTATTATAATATTTTGTTGCAATCATTTTATCTACTAAACTTTGTGTTTCGCCATCTGCTATTGTATCTAATGATGCAATATAATTTACTGTTATTTGAGCATTTGAAGAAGTTGCTGCTCCAGCGAACATACTAGAATAACTAGTTAGATTTGCATTCATTATATTTATTGTTGTTGTTAAGGATTTACACCCATTAAACATAAGTTGCATATTTGTTACTGTTGATGTATTAAAATTACTTAAGTCTAAACTTGTTAAGGATGAGCAATCCATAAACATAGTCCACATACTTGTTACCTTTGAAGTATTAAAACTGCTTAAGTCTAAAGTTGTTAATGATGAACACCCAGAAAACATAGCATCCATACTTGTTACCTTTGAAGTATTAAAACTACTTAAGTCTAAAGTTGTTAATGATGAACATTCTTGAAACATATTTCGTATAGTTGTTGAATTTGATGTATTAAAACTACTTACATCTAAACTTGTTAAAGATAAACACCTCGAAAACATACCAAACATACTTGTTACCTTTGAAGTATTAAAACTGCTTAAGTCTAAAGTTGCTAAAGATTTACAATTGTAAAACATTTCAACCATATCTGTTACATTCGATGTATTAAAACTACTTAAGTCTAAGTTTGTTAAAGATGAACATTTATAAAACATCATCGTCATATCAGTTACTTTTGATGTATTAAAATTACTTAAGTCTAAACTTGTTAAAGATGTACAATTATAAAACATGTTGCCCATATGTGTTACTTTTGATGTATTAAAATTATTATTAAAATTGATTTGCGTTAAATTTTTAAAATTATAAAATATACTATTACAACTGGTAGGTGCGAATATTGGAGCATCACTTACTATATATAAATTATACAATGGTTTATTTATTGTTGTACTTGTACTACTATCTGTTTCTTCTATAGTTAACCCGCTATCTATTAAATAACCATATACTTTTTTATTTTGACTCTTGCTATAAGATATATCCCAACATAAATTATTTGCAGTACACTCACTTGGTAAATTGCTTAAGTCATTACTAAATGTAATTGTTCTTATATATGGTTTATATGTATCGCTCCAAAACTCTGTTCTGACTCCTGTTGTTGAATCATACCCCTTCTTCATCATTGCATATTCACTTATCTGAACTGCACTTACATTT
>CAJKKJ010000014.1 GCA_905200435.1 uncultured Bacillota bacterium
TTTAGCAGGACTTCCTGATAACTTAATAAAAAGAGCTGACCAAATATTAAGTATATATGAAAATAAAGAAATAAAAAGAGATATTAAAATTCAAGAAAGCTTACCATTAGATGAACTAATGAGTAAAAAGAGTGTTGTAGAAGAAGAACTAGAAAAAATTGATCCAATGAATACAACACCTATGGAAGCATTAAATATTATCTATAAATTAAAAGAAATGACAAAATAATATTTATTTTAAAATAAAAATATTATATAATTGTTTGAGGACGTGAAAAAATGGAAACAAGAAGTGAATTAAGAAAAAAAATAATGACAATTCTTTATCAAATAGCCGTTTTTGATAAAAATAAAATCGAATACAATGTTGATGATTTAATAAAAGAAAATGTTGAAATTGATAATGAATTTGTTAAAGAAATTGTATATGGTACAGTAACATATAAAAATGAAATCGATGAATTAGCAAATAAATACATGAAAGAATGGACAATAGATAGATTAGGATTTACAGATATAGCTATACTAAGAATGGCAATATATGAACTTATATATTCCGATACTCCAGATATAGTTGTAATTAATGAAGCAATAGAATTAGCTAAATCATATAGCGATGATAAAGTAGTTAAATTAATAAATGGTGTTTTAGATAAAATATACCATGAAGAGGCAAATAAATGAATTACCAAACAATAGGTGAATTTACAAAATATTTAAAACTAATGTTTGATAATAGCACTAAAATGCGCAACGTATATTTAAAAGGCGAAATATCAAATTTTAAAAAACATCCAACAGGACATCTATATTTTTCATTAAAAGATGAAAGTAGTAAAATAAATGCTATTATGTTTTCTCGTGATACATTTAAATTAAAGTTTAATCCTCAAGATGGTACCAAAGTATTAGTACATGGTAGAGTTAGTATATATGAACAAGCAGGTAATTATCAAATATATGTTGATGAAATGGAAGAAGACGGAATAGGTAATTTATATAAAAAATATGAAGAATTAAAAAAGAAACTTGAATTAGAAGGATTATTTAATCCTGAACATAAAAAAATAATACCTTTTTTTCCTAAAAGAGTAGGTGTTATAACAGCAAAAACAGGAGCAGCAATTAGAGATATTGTAACAACAATTAAAAAAAGATGTCCAATTACTGAAATAATTGTTTTTTCTAGTTTAGTTCAAGGAGATGGTGCTAAAGAAGATATCGTAAGAAATATTAATTTGGCCCCAAAATATAATATTGATACTTTAATAGTTGGCCGTGGTGGTGGATCAATTGAAGATTTGTGGCCATTTAATGAGGAAATAGTCGCACGAGCTATATATAATTGTGATATTCCTATAATAAGTGCTGTAGGACATGAAACAGATTTTACAATTGCTGATTTTGTTGCCGATGCAAGAGCAGCTACACCAACTGCCGGAGCTATGCTTGCAACACCTGTTTTAATGGATCTAATAAAACATAATGACCAATTAAGAATTCGTTTAAATGAAACAATCTTAAAAAAAATTAAAATTTTTAATCTAGAATTAGATAGACTTAAAAATTCTTTTGTTTTAAAAAATCCAATGGTTATGTATGATAATAAAAAACAAAAATTAATTATGTATAGTGAAAAAGTAAATATTTTAATAAATAATGTTATCAATCAAAATAAAAATAAATTAGATATATTACATAATAATCATATAATAATTAATCCAAAATTTATGTATAATGACAAAATTAAAAATTTAGAAAAAATTAAAGAAAAATTAATAATAATTAATCCTTTGAACACACTAAAAAGAGGATATAGTGTATTGTATAAAGAAGAAAATATAATTAATTCAGTCAAAAATTTAAAAGTAAATGACAAAATACAAATAAAATTAGTGGATGGATTAGTAAGCGCTGATATTGAAAATTTGGAGGAAGTAAATGAAGAACAAAACATTTGAAGATAAACTAATGGAATTAGAAGCAATAATTGCTGAACTAGAAAATGGTACATCAACATTAGATGATTCTTTTAAAAAATATAAAAAAGCTATGGATTTATTAAAATCTTGTGATGAAGAATTAAAAAATGTTGAAGAAAAAGTAAGTAAAATCGTATCTAGTAATGGTGAATTAGAAAATTTTGAAGTTGAAGAATAAAGGTTCTAACGTAAAAGTTAGACCTTTTTAAATTTATGGTAGTTTTTGTATTAATAAAATCTTTTAATATTCAAATAATAATAATGTAGTCTGTTAGGAGATGAAATAGTGCATTTTAAAAAAGCCTTAATTATGCTTCTTCTATTAGTTATTATGCCACTAAATATATATGCTTATTCCTCTTACATTTATGCTGGAGGAGAAACAGTTGGAATCAAAGTAAACAGCACTGGCATATTAGTTGTAGGAACATATGAAGTAGATAAAACAAACAAAGTAAGTTTGCAAGTAGGAGATATAATTAAAACAATCGATAACAGAAATATTAAATCAAGTACTGATTTTATCGAAGCAATAAAAGGGAAGTCTGTTGTAAGTGTTGGTTATATTAGAGGTAATAAAGAATACAAAGCAGATTTAAACATTATTTTAGAAAATGGAATATATAAATCGGGTTTATATGTAAAAGATAGCATAACAGGAATAGGAACACTAACATATATAGATCCAAAAACAAGACTATTTGGGGCTTTAGGGCATGAAATAATTGAAAAGACTACAGGCAAGTTATTTAATTCAAATAGCGGATCCATTTTTGAATCAACTATAACAGGAATAACAATGAGTTCAAAAGGAATACCAGGAAGTAAAAATGCAAGGTATTATACCGATAGTGTATTAGGTTCAGTCTTTGAAAATACAAACAAAGGTATATTTGGTAATTATACAGGAAATTTACCAAATAAAAAATTATACAAAGTAGCATCATTTGATGAAATAAAAGTAGGAAAAGCTAAAATATTAACAGTTTTAGATGGCACAAAAGTAGAAGAGTTTGATATTACAATCGAAAAAATAAATAAAAGCGACATCAAAAATATTTTATTTCACATTTCCGACGAAAAATTACTTAAAAAAACAGGTGGTATAGTACAAGGAATGAGTGGTAGTCCAATAATTCAAGATGACAAAATAATAGGTGCAGTAACACATGTTATCATTGATAATCCAGTAAAAGGATATGGTGTATATATTGGCTCAATGCTAGAAGAAGCAGAAAATTAGAAGGAAGAAAATTCCTTCTTTTTTAGTGCAAAAATGCTTTTTTCGAAATTATTTTAAGAAATTTTAAATTTTTACTTGCTTTTTAATTTTACAATCATTATAATAAATAACCACAAGAGGATATTATACATGTTTTAGAAACATGATTAATAAAATTAGAATAGAGGTGTCTTACTTGAACAAGGAATTAAAAAAGTTAAATAGAAAAGAATTACTTGAAATTTTGCTTGAACAAACTAAGAGAATTGAAGAATTAGAAACGGAAGTAGATAATTTAAAAAATAAACTCGAATCTAAAAAAGTAATTTTTAAAAATGCTGGCTCTTTAGCTGATGCATCACTTCAATTAAGTGGAATATTTAATGTTGCTCAAGAAGCAGCCGAAATCTATTTGAACAATATAAAAGATTTAAAAGAAAAAGAGGAACAGGAAATTGAAAACTTAAAAAATAAAATGCTAAGAGAAACAGCGAGAAAATGTAAAAAGCGAGAAAAAGAAGCAGATGAATTTATTAAAAATGTTGAATTGGAAGTTAAAAATATTGTTAAAGAAAATCCAGAGATAAAAGAAAAAGTCCAGGATTTAAGAAAATTCAAAGGTAAACGAAAATGAAAAAGTTTAATGTTAATGATATTGAAAATGAACTAAAAAGGGAAACATACAAATCTAAATATAATAGAATATTAAGGAGTACAGTTTATGGCTTAATAATAGTAGCAGCTTTTGCAACTATTATTGCTTCATTACTAATGCCTGTAGTTGAAATAAGTGGAACATCAATGGCACCGATTCTAAATGATGGCGAAATAGTAGTGAGTGTTAAAACTAAAAATATTAAAAAGGGAGATATCATTGCTTTTTATCACGGAAATAAAATATTAATTAAAAGAGTTATTGCATCCCCTTCTGATTGGGTATACATCGATGATGAGGGAAATGTAAGTGTAAATGGAGAAGTAATAAATGAGAGCTATGTTCAAAATAAAATGCTTGGCGAAACAGATGTTGAATTTCCTTTACAAGTACAGGATGGCAAATGGTTTGTATTAAGTGATAAAAGAGATACAATTATTGATTCAAGAAATAGTGAAGTTGGTTGTATTAGTAATGATGATATTATTGGAAAAATAATTTTTAGGGTTTGGCCAATAAAAAATATAGGTAGTGTAAATTAAAAATTTTTCAGGGAGGTTTTTAAATGAAGTACTTAAAAAAAATTCTATATATTTTATGTTTATTTGTTGTAACTGTTTACCCTTTTTTAAGTGTATATGGTGATAATGTAGTACTTAATAATTATAAACAAGTTTCTAGTCTTGGTGGAGAAAACTGGGAAGGCAAAGATAGTGGTAAATCTAAAGATGATAGTAGTGTTATTATTAGCAAAACCATATCAGAAACCAATTATAAAAGTGGAAATTCCAATTTGGAAAACTATTTTGATATCACATTAAGAGTTCAAACAAGAACAAAAGCTGAAGAACCAGATTTAGCTGTTGTAATTGTTATGGACATATCCAATACAATGAGTTACGTGTTTGAAGGCACTAAAGTAACTAGAATAAGTGCTGCACAAGATGCTGCGAAAAAATTTATAACTGAGTTTGCAAACCGTTCTTCAAGTAATAAAGATATTAAAAGACAAATTGGTTTTGTTGCATTTAACACAAATGCCCAAGAAATATTTGCACTTCAACCTTGTATGGATACAACCACGGCAACTAACCTTATTAATGATATGAATAATAAAACAAATGATATAATGAATGCTACTAACTATGGATCCTCACATTCTAGATTTACAAATATTGAAGCTGGGTTAAAAATGGCAAATGATATGTTAAGTAAATCTAATGCAAGTTCTAAACACATTATCTTCTTATCCGACGGATTCCCAACTACATACATCTATAAAAACTACACAGGTTATGATCCTTATATGACACCTAACATTTCAAGTGCCGCAGAAGAAAATAGAAATAAAACAAAGTTTTTTAATGATTACTGGAGAGCAAACAATGGCGTGTTAAATCCTAGTGATGATGGAATCTTTTATGACAGCGTAAAAGAACATTATTACCCTTGTTACTACGGAACTAGTTATAGTGATAAAGCGGCCATAAGAGCAAGAAAAATGGCAACGAATGTTAAAAATGCTGGTATTAATATTTATTCAATCGGTGTTGACATTGGCGGTCAGACAATTAAAAAGTATGTTGATCAAACTGCTGGTAAAAATTTCTCGGTAGTCGATAGAACTTCTACAACATACGAAATAGGAGATGACAACAGCGCTGACGCTTATAAAAATTGGCTAGAGAATAAAATAGGTTCTGGATACTATCAAGCTGTTACAGATGAATCAGCAATGACTGATGCATTTGATAGAATATTCAAAAAAATAATGGAAATATCTGAAGCAACTTGGGTTGCTGAAGATCCTATGAATCTGTCTGGCAATGTAAAAAATATTGAATTTGTTGGTATCTATGATGGTAATAAAAATCTAAGAGATAGTGTTGGTTTAACAAATGGAAGCAATACTGCAAGTTATAATGATAAAGATAAAATAAATTGGGATTTAAAAAATTCTACCCCAACAGAAATAAAACTTGGAAATATTACATATTATGTATATGAACTTCATTATAGAATTAGATTACAAAATGAATTATCTACTTTTGAAGAAATAGATAAGAATACTGGTAATTCTAAAATATATGATACAAATGGTAAAACAACTTTAAAATATGTTATAAAAGATGAAAAAAGTTCTAAGGATGGAGAAATAGATTTCCCAGTACCAAGTGTTGTCGGTTATTTAGGAGAACTTGAATTTAAAAAAGTATCAGCTTTAGGGGATGAATTCACCTTAGAAAATGCTGAATTTGAACTTGTTCATTCACCAAATTGTCCTTGCCACAATGAACTAAAAAAACCATCCGATAATACACTTACATATAAAACATCATCAACAAGCGATGGCTCAGTTAAGTTCATAAATGTACCATCAGGACATAAGTATATTTTAAAAGAAACTAAAGCACCAAACGGACATATCTTAAATAAAACCGAATATGATGTAGAAGTTGCATATGATAAAACGATTCATAAAATTGAAGGGAATAAAATAATAAATGATTATTTGAAAAGTAATTTAAATATTTCTAAAGAAGTTCAAGGTAATATAGAAAACTCTGGAACATTTAAATTTACCTTAGTTATTACATATAATGGAAAACCTGTAGTGGGTGAATATCCTTATAAAAAAGAAAATGAAACAGGCTATATTACTTTAGATAGTAATGGAAAAGCAACAATTTATTTAAAACATAATGAAACAATTTATATAGAGAATTTACCTTTTAATTCTAGTTTCAAAATAGAAGAATTAGAAACAGAAGGTTATGAAGTAAATTACAAACTAAATGATAATAAAATTACATTTGGAAAAAGTTTAGAAAGTAAACTTGATTCAACTGAAAAACCAACTAACATTAAATTCATTAATATAGGTGGTTATATAATGCCTGAAACTGGAAGTTCAGGAATGCTAATTTTGATAATAGCTGGAATTCTATTAACAGGGGGTTCAGTTATTAATATATGTTATATGTACTTTAAGAAAAAGAGGTTAAGCTGACTCTTATAATAAAATACATATACGGAAGATAGACAGGAAAGGAAAAACCAAAAATGAAAAAACTATTAAATTTAGTATTAGTAGTAGCGCTACTACTAGTAGGAATTGTACCAGTTTTTGCTGCTGGAAATGGTAAAATAACTATTACAAATGCAGAAAATGGTAAAACATATAAGATTTATGAAATATTATATCTAGAATCTTATAATACAGAAAAAGGTGCTTATGCTTATAAAGCTACAAATACTTGGAAATCATTTGTTGAAAGTGAAACAGGTAAAAAGTACTTTGTAACAGATGCTCAAGGATATGTTACTTGGGTAAAAGATGCTAATGTAACAAAACTTGCAGAAGATGCAATTAACTATGCAAAAGCTAATGCTAATATAATTACAGCAGATGCAAGCCAAACTGCAACTGCTGATGGTGCATTAGTGTTTGAAAACTTAGGATTAGGTTATTATCTAGTTGATTCAACAATGGGTGCTTTATGTGGTTTAACAACAACTAAACCAGAAGCACAAATAATTGAAAAAAATACTCCTCCAACTATTAAAAAGGAAGTAAAGGAAGATTCAACAAGTACCTATGGTGAAAGCAATACAGCTCAAGTTGGGGATGTAATTGAATTTAGAACTGCAATTTATGCTAAAAAAGGTGCAGAAAATTACAAATTAATCGATAATATGACAGATGGTTTAACATTAGACCAAAATTCAATCGAAGTTAAGGTTGGAGAAAAAGTACTAGTAAAAAATACTGATTATACTTTAGAAACAACTGAGCATGGATTTACTATTACATTTACAAAATCTTATCTTGATACAATTACAGAAGATACTACAATTGTTGTTACATATAAAGCAACATTAAATGATAAAGCAGTAGTAGGTAAGGTTGAAGGAGAATATGGAAAAGGTAATGATAACAAAACAATCCTAGAATATGGTGATAATCATAAAACTGAATATGATGAAACTAGAACATATACATTTAGTTTTGATTTAGTTAAAACTGATAGTAATAAAATTCAACTTGAAGGTGCTGAATTTATCTTACTTGATACAGATAAAAATAAAATTCCGGTTGTAAAAGTAGCAGGTAAAGATAACACATATCGTATTGCTTTAGATGGAGAAACAGGCGTTAATATTGTTGCAGGACATGTTACAATTGAAGGATTAGATGTTGATACTTATTATTTAAGAGAAGTTAAACAACCAGATGGTTATAATAAACTTGCTAATGATATTGAAGTTAAAATGACTGCAAATAATAATCCAGCTACTACTGAATCAGAAGAAGTAGTAAAAGAAGGTGTAACAACTATCACTATAACTTATGTTGATGGTGGTATTCAAGTAATAAACACTACTGGTGCTGTATTACCTTCAACAGGTGGATTTGGAACATTCATGTTCATTCTTATGGGAACATTAACAGTTCTAGCATGTGGTATCTTACTAACAGCTAAATTAAGAATGTCAAAAATATCAGCTTAAAATTAAGAAATTATAAATAACATATGGGGTTAGGTTTAATACCTTTCCCTCATATGTATATTATAAAAAGGAAGTGAAAAGACTTATGGAAAAGAATAAAACTACAATTATTATGGTATTATTTTTCTTCATAGGCCTAGCAATACTATTATATCCATCAATAAGTAATTACTACAATCAAAAAGTACAATCAAAAGCAATTGTTGACTATGAATCAATATTAAAAAACATCAAAAAAGAAGATTATACTGAATACTTTGAAAAAGCTGATGAATATAATAGAAAACTATTATCTATGAAGAGACCATTATTAACATATAAAACAATTAAAAACTATAATGAAGTTTTGAATTTGAATGATCATGGAATGATGGGATATTTAACAATAGATAAAATAAAGGTAGAACTACCTATATATCATGGAACAAGTGCAGACGTACTAAGTAAAGCAGTAGGACATTTGGAAGGAACAAGTTTACCGATAGGAGGAACTGGAACACATAGTGTTTTATCTGCACATAGAGGATTACCATCATTTAGATTGTTTACGGATTTAGATAAACTTGAAATTGGTGATATATTTGAAATTCAAGTTCTAGATAGGAAGATAACTTACCAAATAGATAAAATATCAATCGTAAAACCAAATCAAGTAAATGATTTAAAAATAGATAAAGATAATGACTATGTAACACTTTTAACATGTACTCCATACGGAATAAATACACATAGGTTATTAGTACGAGGTAAAAGAATAGAAAATATAGAAAACAAAAAAATATTTATAACAACAGAAGGATTTAAAATAAGTACATTAGTTGTTATGCCTATTGTTGCTCTACCAATAATATTTAGTTTATTATTGATAATATTATTTAAACCAGTTGAGAAGAAAGTTGATTATAAAAAATATATTTATCCCAAAGAAAGGAAGAATGATGTATGAAAAAAATAATAACAATCATTTAATTCATCTACATATTCAAATAATATTTACTTTAATTACTTTTGCTGCTTTTTTAGGAATAGTAAATGCTGATAGTATAGTTGATTTGCATAAAGAAGGAAGTATTTCTATAACATTAAAAGGAGAAACGGCTGTAATAAATGCTGAAATTGAAGCAATTAAAATAGGTAAAGTAAGTATAGTTAATAATAATTTATTATTTGAATATGTAGATGAATTAAATGATTGTAATTATAAATTATCTGATGAAAATATAG
>CAJKKJ010000015.1 GCA_905200435.1 uncultured Bacillota bacterium
GGAAAGGTATTGCACGCCCCATGCCTTAGGGGGTGTTTTATATAGATGGTGCTAGAAATTCTAGCACTTTTTAATTTTATTTTTTATTAAATTCTCACTTTATGTCCTGTTAATTAGAACAAAATAAATATATAATATAACATGAAAGGAGAAAATAATGAATCAAGAGAAAATAGGTAATTTTATTTGTAAATTAAGAAAAGAAAGCAAATTAACACAAGGGAAATTAGCAAGTAAATTAAATGTTAATGTCAAAAGTATAAGTAGATGGGAAAATGGTAAGAATTTACCAGATCACTCATTAATAGTACAAACATGTGATTTATTTTCAATTTCAATAAATGAGTTTTACAATGGTTCAAAAGTTAATAAAAAAAAGTTTTTTCATTATGTTATTTAGCTATAAGTTTTATAATTTTTTTACTTTTACCATGTTTAATTATAGTTGCACCAACATTAGTTTTGAGTGGTATGATCATACCATTAATGGGATTAGTAAATCTAGTAGGATTTCTATTTAAGGCAAGCACATCATTTATTGTATTTCGTATCGGTAATTTAGTATTAAATCCTATTATAGGTTTTGTATTGTCAATAATAATAGGAGCGATAATGTTCATCGGAGGAATTTATTTATTTGTATTATTAAAAAAATATATTCATTTTATAAAAGAAAAAATGGCAGAGTATATATGATTAAAGGTTGTATACAAATATATTTGATTATAAAATGCAAGAAATTTATAAATTTAATTTGGTATATGCTAACTACGTGGGTGTCCGAAAAAAAGAACTTAGGAAACCTAAGTTCTTTACATCACCGTGGAGCGGGTGATGGGAATCGGACCCACGTAGTTAGCTTGGAAGGCTAGGATTCTACCATTGAACTACACCCGCAAATCAAGTAAGCAAACTAATCATACCAAATAACGCATGCATTGTCAAGTACTTTTTGGTAGAATCCGCCTTCCAATCTAAAAAAATATATAAAATTGCAAAAAATTACTCAGAAATACTATTTTTATATTCAATTATATCATCAAACAATGAATACCATTTTATTTGAACAACATGTCTTTTACATTCATAAAAAGGATTATTATTTAAATTTCTTGTCATTGGCTGACAGAACAATTGACTAAAATGAATACCTGTAGAATATAAACTTATTTTTGACATAATTATTTCTTCTATTTCTTTAGCTGTTAAAAATAGAAAATCATTTTTTATACCATATATTAAACCATCAATTTTATGTTTAGAATTATTTCCTTGCAAAATAAATCTATCAATGCAATTTTTTTACTATTTCTTCTGTATTAAATAAGACATTTATTTGATCAATTTTATCTTGATTTAATTCTTTATATTCTTTAACACTTTTTCTATTTTTCCCAGTTCCATTTAATGTGCCATCAGCATAAAAATATTCCAGAAAATTATTAATATAATTGTTATCAATATTTAATTCCTTTAAAAAAAATAATAAATTTTTCTATTGGCTCGGCATGAACGGAATTGTTTACGCCTTTTTTTACACTAATTCTTTTTATTTCATTTTTGATTTTAATAACTAAATCATATTTCTTTAATCCATAATTTACTTTTGCTTCAATTAAATCATCATCTTTTAAATTACCATATAACTTACATAACATTTCATTGAATAATGGATTTACTGCGCTAAAATGTTTGCCATTTAAAGCGTTAGCAATTATTTTCTCATTTTCAAATCCATTAATTAAAAGTTCATCTTTCATATTCTACCTCCTATCAACTTTTAAATGTGCGATTTATTTTATCAAACATTTTATATAACTTTTCTTTTATAAATCGATGGTGTATAAAAATTAATTATTGACATCCACTTACAAAGGTTTATAATATTGGGTGCAGGAGGGAAAAATATGAAGGAAGTTTTAGAAATGATAGGCAAATATATTATGTCATCTATGGATACAATAAAAATCAGTGATTTAAAAAGAAATGTTAAGTATTCTGATATTGAAGAACCATATGATAATCTTACAATTAAAGAATTTTTAATACTATATAAGATAGAAAGACTATATAATTCTAAAAATATAAAACCATCAAGCTATGATGAATATATGGATAACTCAAAGAGATTAGCATTAATGGAAATGTTCATTTCTTATTGTAAGCTAAATGAAAGAATTAAATATGAAAAAGAATTACTTAGTAATGACACATATCATAGTGTAATTTTAAAGAGATTAGAAAGAGCTCGTAATCAAATAGAAGAAACACTAAAAATCAATAAAATTATTCCACTTAACATCGAATTTAATGAAGCAATAAACGCATTACTTGATACAGAAATAAAACAAAATGCAAAAATAAAATAAAAGTGTCATATTCATTTCTTTGATTCATATAATAGAAATTAGAAAGGAATGAAAAAATGGAGACACTAAAAGTTTCATCAAAATCAAATCCAAATTCAGTTGCTGGAGCACTTGCAAATGTTTTCCGTGAAAAAGGAAATGTTGAAATTCAAGCAATTGGTGCAGGAGCATTAAATCAAGCAATTAAAGCAATAGCAATTGCTCGCGGATTTGTCGCACCAAGTGGTAAAAATCTTGTGTGCATACCAGCATTTACTGATATATCAATTGAAGGAGAAGAGAGAACAGCTATAAAATTGATAGTAGAAGCCAAATAGGCTTCTTTTTTACTTGCAAAATATAAAAAAAAATATTATAATTGTTAAGGAAAAGGTGATACAAATGGAAACAAATTTAAAGCGAAGCATTATATTAGAACATTACCAAAATCCAAAAAATAAATGTTTATTAAATGATAATTCTTACGAGAAAATTAACATGAATAATGAAAGCTGTATCGATGAAATAAATTTAGAAATAAAAATAGAAAATGATATTATAAAAGATATTCATTTCGATGGGGAAGCATGTGCTATTTGTACAAGCTCTACCAGTATTATGATTGATTCATTAATTGGAAAAACATTAGATGAAGCTAAAGAAATGTATATTAATTTTGAAAATATGTTAGATGAAAAAAAGTATAACGAAGAAATATTAGAAGAAGCTGCTGTATACGAAGATATCTCAAAACAACCAAATAGAAAAAAATGTGCCTTATTACCTTGGTGGGGAATAAGAAAAGTTTTAGAGGAACATGGAAAAATTTAAAGTAGATAAAGTAAAAGAGATATCTAAAATAAAAGGTGAACCAAAATGGATGCAGGATTTCCGCATTAAATCTTTTGAAAAATTTAAAGAGTTGTCAAATCCAAGTTTTGGACCAGAATTAAAACTAAACTTTGATGATATAACTTATTATAAAAGAGTTCAAGATAAAATAAGCAATGATTGGAATGATTTACCAACTCCTATTAAAGAAACTTTTGATAAAATAGGTTTACCAGAAGCTGAAAAGAAATATCTTGCTGGTGCTCACGCTCAATATGAAAGCGAAGCAATATATCATAACATGCTAGAAGAATTAGTCAAGAAAAATGTTATTTTTTGTGATACTGATACAGCATTAAAAATGTATCCAGAACTATTTAAAAAATATTTTAATAATCTTGTAAAATACGATGAAAATAAATACACAGCTTTAAACGGTGCAGTTTGGAGTGGTGGAACTTTTATTTATGTTCCTAAAAATACTAAACTTGATAGACCACTTCAAAGTTATTTTAGAATTAATACTAAAAATATGGGACAGTTTGAAAGAACTATAATTATAGTTGATGATAATAGTGAACTTCATTATATGGAAGGATGCACAGCTCCTACATATACAACAGATTCATTACATGCTGCAGTTGTTGAAATATACGTTGGCAAAAACGCAAAATGCAGATATACTACAATTCAAAACTGGGCGAATAATATATATAATCTAGTTACAAAAAGAGCTATTGTTTCCGAAAATGGTTTAATGGAATGGATTGATGGAAATATTGGTTCAAAAGTAAACATGAAATACCCATCATGTATTTTAAACGGAAAATACGCCGAAGGTAGATGTATATCAATAGCGGTTGCAACAAAAGATCAAGAACAAGATACGGGCGCTAAAATGATTCATCTTGCACCTTATACTAAAAGCAGTATTATAAGTAAATCAATTGCTTCTAAAGGTGGAAATGCAACATATAGAGGAACAGTTAATATTACTAAAGATGCTGACCATTCCAAGAGTTATATAAAATGTGATACAATAATATTAGACGAAAAGTCTAAAAGTGACACAATACCTACAAACAAAGTATCAAATAGTACTTCTTCTTTAGAACATGAAGCAACAGTATCTAAGATAAGTAAAGATAATTTATTTTATTTAATGAGTAGAGGTATTGATGAAGAAAAAGCAAAAGAATTATTAATTATGGGATTTATTGATAAATTTAGAGAGGAATTGCCAATGGAATATGCTGTAGAGTTAAATGCACTTTTAAAAAATTATTTTTAGAAAGTATTTAATGACTATTGTGCTATTCTTTTTTTAATAGTATAATATGGTTAGAAAGTAAGATTTACGCATGTCTAGAAGGTGGTGAGTTTATGCAAATTATAAAAAAATATTGGTTTATATTTGTCCTTATAATACTTTTAATTGTTGCAATATGCTTTTATGTAAAAACTAATAAAAAAGAAGATGTAAAAAATGATTATACAGATAATAAAATAGTTGTTGGTTATGCAGTAGATTATTTTGAAAAATTTGTTGAAATAGAAAACGTCGATGAATATAATGTAACTGTAAAAATGCTAAAAGTTGCGCAAAATAATCAATTAGCTGATTATAATATGGATGAACTGAATAAATGTGAAGAAGATTCATTTGTTAAATTTACTCTAAAAAAGGGTGAAAATGGCTACGAAAAGTATGAATCAGCACTTATTTGCAAAAAATAGTAAAAAAATTAAAAAAGTAGTAATTTCGGAAAAGTTAAGTACTTTTCCTCTCCAATTCGGGGAATTCGCCTTAGAAGAATTTCCTTTTTTTTGACCTAAAATACCCTCCAATTCCGGAAAAGTCTCATTTGCACTCTTTTTCAAAATAGTTTATAGTGTTATCGGAAAGGAGGGAAAAACATGTTAAATCAATCAATAATAGTAGGTAGACTTGTTAATGATCCAGAATTAAGAGAAACTGAAAATGGACATAAGGTTGCAAATGTTATGTTAGCTGTACCAAGAAGTTATAGAAATGCAGACGGAGAATATGATACAGATTTTATAAAATGTGTATTATGGCGTGGCGTTGCAGAAAGAACTACTGAGTATTGCAAAAAAGGTGACTTAATAGGTGTTCGTGGTCGTATTCAAACTAGGGATATAGAAGATGATGATGAAAATTTAAAAACTATTACAGAAGTTGTCGCTGAACGAGTAACATTCTTACAAACACAAAAACCAGCAAAAGCATAATAACCAATAGTTAAATTGAATAATATGTAAACTAATAGTTGATATAATTACACTTGAAAAGGAGTGTAGTTATATGTTGTTTGGAACGAGAATGAAAGAAGAAAGAATGAAAAGGAATATGACACAAAAACAATTTGGAGATATGTTAGGTGTATCAGCAACAATGATAATGTATTATGAACATGACATTAAAAAGCCAACAGTTGATCAACTTTTATTTATTGCTGAAACATTAGGAACTGATCCAAATTACTTGTTAGGCTTAGAGTATGAAGCAAGAGAGAAAGGCGAAGCATATACATTTAGAATTTCAAAACAAGAAGTTAAAATTTTAAAGGAGTTAAGAAGTAGAAAACAAGTATATTCAATGCTTATTGAAGATCCAAGAAGAACTGTAGAATTAATTGCTAGAAAATTAAGTTAATCATAAACCACTAAAATGTGTTATAATATTCTTGAGGATGATAAAATGTTAGACATAATTGATAAAAAAAGATTAGGCGAGACCTTAACAAAAGAAGAAATTGAATATGTAGTTAAAGAATATACTAATGGGAATATACCTGACTACCAAATGAGCGCACTTTTAATGGCAATTTGTATAAATGATATGAATGAAGAAGAAACGATCAATTTAACGGATAGTTTTATTAATAGTGGTGAGGTAATTGATACTTCAAATATAAAAGGTGTAATTGTTGATAAACACTCTACTGGAGGAGTTGGAGACAAAACAACTTTAGTGCTCGCACCTCTTCTTGCTACACTAGGCTACAAAGTTTTAAAAATGAGTGGCAGAGGTTTAGGATTTACTGGTGGAACTATTGATAAATTAGAAGCAATAAAAGGGTATCAAGTAGAAGAACCATTTGAAAAGGTGGAAAAAGAAATTAATTCAATAGGTTTAGCTGTAATTAGTCAAACTAAAAATTTAGTGCCAGCTGATAAAAAGATTTATGCTTTAAGAGATGTTACTTCAACTGTTTCATCAATACCGCTTATTGCATCATCTATAATGTCCAAAAAAATAGCATCAGGGGCATCAACAATTGTTATTGATGTTAAAGTAGGAAATGGGGCTTTATTAAAAACCATTGAAGAAGCGAGAACTCTTGCTAAACTGATGATAAAAATTGGTCATAGTTATCAAAGAAAAATTATATGTGTACTTACTAATATGGATGAGCCTTTAGGTTTAGCAATTGGTAACAGTAATGAAGTTTTAGAGGCAATTGATACACTAAATGGTAAAGGTCCAAAAGATTTAATGGACTTGGTAAAAGTATTAGTATCAGAAATAATGATAGCAAATGAAAATATTAGTCTAGAAGAAGCTTATGCTAAAATTGATGAAAAGATAAAAAATAAAGAGGCGTATAATAAATTTTTAGAATTGGTTGAATATCAAGGTGGCGACATCAATAGTATTACTTTATCAAAAAGAATATTTAGTATTAAAACTGATAAAGAAGGCTATATAAGTTCAATTAATGCTTTAAAGTTAGGCGAACTTGTTAAAAAAATGGGTGGAGGTCGTCTTGAAAAGAATGATTTGATTAATCATGAAGTTGGTATTAATCTTTCTGTAAAAGTAGGTGATTTTGTTAAGCCAAATGATGAATTAATGCGTATATACTTAGGCGATAAAGACATTAGTTTTAAAGAACTAGGTGGAATTTTTACGATAAGTCAGATAAAAAAAGAAGAAAAACTTATTTATGAGATAATTAAATAGTGTCAAAAAATGTCAAAAAATATCATTTTACTTGCATATTTTTAAAGTATGTTGTATTCTAAATTTAAGGAGGAAAAAGTATGATATATCCATCAATAGATAAATTATTAGTTAAGGTAGGATCAAAATATCTACTTGTTAATTTAGTATCAAAAAGAGTAAAAGAAATGGAAAAGACTTACCATTATCAATTAAAAGAAAATGAATACAAATCAAAGAAAAATATAGGTAGGGCTTTAGAGGAAGTAGCGCAAGGTTTAATTACAATTGACGAAAATTAAACCTTTTTTGTATAAAAGGAAAGTCATGCAAAGAAATGTATATTAAGAATCCAAAATGTTTAAAATACATTTTTAAATAATCATAAATTCAAAAAATATTATTATTTACTAAAATAAATGGTATCATTGATGCAGTGGTTAGTGATATTAATGTACGTAGCACATAAATTTAGAATTTACCAGTCTAATAAAAATGATGATTATACAAGTTCTTATGACAATATAAAAGATTATACAAATATGTAAAATGTGGGCAATAAATATTTATACATAAATGCAAGTATAAATATTATATTTTAAGGAACAGAGTTATACATGGGAATTTTAGTTATATGTTAAAGGATAAAAAAGGATGAACAAGATTTCTTTAGTTTTAAAGAAAAAATACGGTAGCGACTATCGGAATTTATGTCTGTGGAGAGATTAGACAATCTTTGTGAAGCAGAAATCACATCACCGCGAGGTGATGTAAGCAAATTTATTTGCTTTTGTTCTTTTTAGAGGTTAATAGTTATGAAAATTAAAAAAATAAAAAATAAATATAAAATAGAATTTGAAGATAGAGCACCAATTGTAACCTATGATGATATTATTCTAAAATATAATATTTTGTATAAAAAAGATTTATCTGATGATTTAATTGACAAGATAATAAAAGAAAATATATATTATGATGCTCTTTATTCTAGTATTTCTTATGTTGGAAAAAAAGTAAGAAGTGAGTATGAAGTAAAAAAATACTTGGACAAATTTTTATTGCTTCCGAATGAAAAAGATAATATAATTCTTAAATTAAAAGAACTTAATTTAATAAATGATACTATTCTTTCGTCAGCTTTTATAAATGATAAAATTAATTTTACTAATTTAGGCCCTTATAAAATTAAACAGGAACTTGAAAAAATAAAAGTTGATGATTGCCTAATAGATGAGGCAATAAATAAGATAGATTCAAATGTTTTTTATGATAAAGTTAAAAAAATAATAGATAAAAAAATGAAAACAAAATCAAAGTATTCTGGTAATGTTTTAAAACAAAAACTTTTAGGGGAATTAACTATTTTAGGTTATCCTAAAGATATGATATATGATGCCTTAAATAATATAAATGTTAATGGTAATATTGATGTAACGTATGATAAAATATATCAAAAGTATAGTAAGAAATATACTGGATATGATCTTAATAGAATTGTAGAACAGAAATTATTTTCTCTTGGATTCTCTAGAGAAGAAATAAATAAAAAAATAGTTCATTAAATTGAACTATTTTTCGTATTGTGATTTATTTAAATCATATAGATATTTTAAATCAGAATCAGTTATATCAATTTTGTATTCTTTTCTGATTTTAAACCATGTTGAGTTTAATAAATCTTTATCATCATCTAGTTTGTTTTCAGCAATTTTATTTTTGATTGTATCTTTCATATCTTCAAGTGAATCTTTAGCAATAACTTTTTCTTTTAAGATTACATGATAACCATATTTACTTTTAACTGGTTCTTTTGAGTATTTGCCAACTTCTAATTCTTTTGCAGCTTTCCAGAAATCAGCATCAACATCTTCACTTGTGAAAGCATCTAATAAGCCACCATCTTTAGCTGTACCATCAGAAGAGTATTCTTTTGCTAATTCAGCAAAATCTTTTCCTTCATCTAACATTTTTATAATTTCAGCAACTTTATTTTTTGCTTCTTCTTCAGCTTTTTTCTTTTCATCACTTGACATACTATCATCAGTTTTTGGTGTAATGATTATATGGCGAGCAACAATTTTATCATCAACTTTTTCATCATAGTATTGTTTGATTTCTTTATCTGTAAGTGTAGGAATTATATATTTGATTGCTACTTTTTCTTTTAGAAAACTGTTTTCAAAATATTTAGCTAGTTCATCTTCACTATTGAAACCATTGTTTCTTAAATATTCTTCCCAACTATAACTAAGAACACTAGAATATGAATTAAATTTATTTTTTTCTGATGTTACCATTGATTTACCATATTCTTCTGCGTCAGTTCTATCAGTTATTTCAGTATCAATAATAAAGTTATCCACTAGATTTATTAGGGTATTCGCACCAT
>CAJKKJ010000016.1 GCA_905200435.1 uncultured Bacillota bacterium
AGGAATTAATATTAGTGGGAAAAATAAAATTCCTATGAATGATCTGAAATTAAATTTTATTGATTTAGGATATAGTAATGTAAAAACTTATTTAAATAGTGGTAATGTTATTTTTGATAGCTCTATTGATGATATTGATTTTTTAACTGAACAAATAGAAAATATGATAAAAATTAAATTTAATATTGATGTTCCTGTTTATATTAATTATTTTGATGATATAAAAGAATTGCTTGAGCACTACCCAACTTGGTGGGGAAATGATGATAAAAAGATTTATGATAATATAATTTTTATAATTAAACCTCATACTTTTGAAGAAGTATATGATATACTAGGTGAAGAAAATAAAAAATATGAAAAAATAGGAAATTATAAAAATTTTATATTTTGGTCTTATGAATTAGAAAATTATAGAAAAACAAATTGGTGGAGCAGAACTATTAATACTAGTATTAGTAATGCTTTAACGATAAGAACAGCAAATACAATAAAAAAATGGTTGAATTAGGGAAATAACCCTATTTATGACTATTTTTTTTATTTAATTATGCCTTTAATTATTTTAAAAAATGCCAAAAAGTGTAAATTAGTATTTACAAAAAAAAATATGTGTGCTATAGTTAGTTTAGAAACATAGCAATAGGCTTTGTATATACAGGAGGTGAATTTATGTAAGGTGGTTTAAATATTGATATTCAAAAGGTTAGAGAAGTTGCTGATTACATAAGAAGTGAGGTTGGTAACTACGATAATTATGTTGCTGAATTATATGCTGAATTTAATGTATTATCAGGATATTGGTCAGGTGCAGACTTTGATGCTGCTAATGCTATAATGGCTCAAAATAAGCAACCATTAATCGATTTAGGAACAACTTTAAAAGGTATTGCAGATGCTTTAACTAGTGCTGCAGATGAGTACGAAAATAGAATTAATAGAAGTGCTGAACAATTTAGAATGTAATAGGAGGGAAATATGGCTACATTAAATATTGATTATGTAAAAGCAAAACAAACTGGTGAAAAAATACAAACAATTGCTGAAAATATGGATGCTTTACTTAATAAAGTTTCTACTGAAATGGAAAAAATTGGTGGAGAAGCTTGGCAAAGTGCTAATGCATCAAGTTTTAAAAGTAATTTTGATGTATTAAAAAGTAATTTTGGAAAAGTTTACGATGCAGTTAATAGCATGGGACAAGCACTTAATGCTTCTGCTCAAATGTATGAATCAGGCGAAACTAATAATTAAAATATATACAAGTAAAAACTCTTTAATTAGAGTTTTTTTTATAAAAAACTATTTTAAAAATATAAAAAATAGTGTAGAATAAATATAGTAGGTGATTGTATGAGTTCTAGTGAAGCTTATAAAATAGCAAGTGATATACAAAAGTCTGTTAATGGTATTGAACCTATAATTGATGTTTTAAATAGTTCTATTAAAGCTGTTAATAAAAATCAAGTTGGCGAAATTCCTGATGCAATAACAGAAAATATTAATAGTCAAATTAAAAATTTGGAAGATGCTTTAACTGAATTACAATCAGCGCATTCTAAAGCTTTTGTGTATGCTAGAAAATTAGCTGATGAAGAAAGAAGAAAGAATATAGTTAAAAATATAAAACAAATGGATAAAAAGGATATTAAGAATATAGCAAATAAAAATAGAACTGATGTTCTTAATTAGGGTGAGATATGAAAATAGTATTAATGAAAAGTGAAAAACTTGAAAATTTTGTTTTACCTAAGAATATATATGGAAATTATTGGATTTTTGATTATGATAATGATAATAAAAAAAGAAATTTAGTTAATATTGAAGCAATAGATAATAAGTGGGTTTTAAAAAGTAATTTTGAAGTTAAGGTTTATGTAAACAATACATTACTAGAAAGTGTTATATTAGATGAATATTGTTTTTATAAATTAAAACTTGGAAATGAAACAATAATTCTATACACTGAACCTATTGTTGATAAATCTTTTGTTAAATTAAGAATTAATAAAAATCCAATTTATATTGGAAATAATGATAATATAAGTTATAAATTGTTAAAAGAAAAAAATTTGTGCTTAGACTATAAAGATAATTGTTATGTTATAACAGATTTAAAAAAAACAGGTTTACTATATGTTAATGATATAAATGTTGAATCTTCTAAATTAAAATATGGCGATGTAATATTTATTTGTGGCTTAAAAATAATTGTGATGAAAGATTATATTTATGTCAATAATTTAAGAAATTTGGTTACATATGATAATTCTTTTGAAAAAGTAGATGAAGTTAGAACTAATTTAGAAATTGATAATTATGATGAAGAAGTAAATATTAAACCGGTTTATTCAAAAGATGATTATTTTTATAAATCACCAAGATTTAAAACTGTTTCTGAAAAAGAAAAAATAAATATAGATGCTCCGCCTACAAAAGTGCAAAATAGGGAAATGCCTGCTATATATAGTATTGGACCAATGGTTACAATGAGTTTAACTTCTGTTGTATTTGCTTTATCTGCAATAAACAATATGTCAAAAAATGGTAATCTTTGGACTGTTATTCCATCAATTGTTACTGCTTTTGCCATGATTACAAGTTGCTTATTATGGCCAAGTTTAATAAAAAAATATGAAAAAAATCAAATAATAAAAAATGAAAAAAAGAGACAGCAAAAATATAGAGAATATATAGATAGTAAAAGAAGCAAAATTAATATGCTTATTAAAATGCAAGCTCAGGTACTTCGTGATAATTATTTATCTCCAAAGGAATGTAGCGAAATAATTTTGAATAAAAAATCTACTTTATGGAATAGAGAAATAAAAGATGATGATTTCTTATCTCTTAGAGTTGGCATGGGAACTAGACCTTTGGATGTTGATATTAATTATCGTGAAGAAGATTTTATGATGGAAGATGATGATTTAAAGACTCTTGCATTTGAACTTGTTAATGAAACAAGAAATCTTGAAAATGTACCAATTAGTTATTCTTTTAAAGATAAATTTATTTCAGGAATTGTTGGTAAAGAAGGAACTAATAAAGATTTTTTAGATATGTTAATATTACAACTTGTTACTTTTTATTCATATGATGAAGTTAAATTAGTCTTTTTGACAAATGAAAAAAAATCTTATAAATGGGATTATTTAAAAGATGTTCCTCATATATTTAGTAATGATAAACAAACTAGATTTTTTGGAACAAATACTAATTCAAAAAAAGAAATATCTTTGTATTTAGAAAGAATTTTAAAAGAAAGAGAAAGCATGGATATTTATTCCAAGAGTGATAGTCCTTATAAAGAATTAAAACCTTACTATGTTATAATAAGCGATGATTACGATGGAATTAGATCTTTGGAAATTGTTAAAGATATTTTAAATAGTAAAAAAAATTGTGGATTTAGTTTGATTATTTTAGATGACAAACTATCGGAATTACCTAATGAATGTGAAAACTTTATAAGTGTTGCTCAAAAAACTTCGGGTATTTTTACAAGTGAAGTTTCATCAACAACACAACAAGAATTTGATGCTGATTTTATAGGCGATATTGATATTGATAAATGCTTTTATAATTTAGCAAATATTCCTGTTGAACTTGCAAATGATGAATCAAATTTACCAAAAACAATTAGTTTTTTGGAAATGTATAATGTTGGAATGGTTGAACAACTTAATATTCTTAGTAGATATAAAAATAATGATTCAGTAAATAACTTAGCGGTACCTGTTGGTGTTGATAAATTAGGTGAGCTATTATATTTAGATTTACATGAAAAAGCACATGGACCTCATGGCTTAATTGCTGGTATGACTGGTTCAGGTAAGAGTGAATTTATAATTACATATATTTTATCTATGGCTGTTAATTATTCTCCTAATGATGTTGCTTTTGTTTTAATAGATTATAAAGGTGGAGGATTAGCGGGAGCATTTTATAACAAAGAAACTAATCTTAAATTACCTCATTTAGCTGGTACAATAACTAATTTGGATATTGCTGATATGAATAGAAGTCTTGTATCTATACAGTCTGAGCTTAGAAGAAGACAAGCTATATTTAATGAAGTTAGAGATAAGTTTTTGGAAAGTACTATTGATATATATAAATATCAAACTTTGTTTAAAGAAGGAAAGGTAAGTGAACCTTTACCTCATTTGATTATTATCTGTGATGAATTTGCCGAATTAAAAGCTAATCAACCTGATTTTATGGACCAGTTGATAAGTACTGCCAGAATTGGACGTAGTTTAGGTGTTCATTTAATTTTGGCAACGCAGAAACCAACTGGTGTTGTAAATGATCAAATATGGAGTAATAGTAAGTTTAGAGTATGTTTAAAAGTACAAGAAAAACAAGATAGCATGGAAATGATTAAAGTTCCAGATGCTGCTAATATAAAAGATGTTGGTAGATTTTATTTGCAAGTAGGATATAATGAACTTTTTATATTAGGTCAAAGTGCATGGGCTGGTGCTAAGTATTATCCAACTGAAAAGCTTAAGAAAAAAATTGATACTAGTATTAATATTATTGGAGATATAGGTAATATTGTTAAAAGTATTGACAAACCTCGTGATGTTATTTCAAGTAATGGTGAGGAAATTACTAATATTTTAAAATATATAATAAGCTCTTGTAATGGTGTATCAGCTAAAAAATTATGGCTTGATAAAATACCTGGTATTATTTACATTAATGACTTAGTTAATAAATATAATCATATTGAGTCACCTTATAATTTTAATCCTATTATTGGTGAATATGATGATCCTTCTAATCAAAAACAAGGACTATTAAGTTTTAATTTAAGTGATTTAAGTAGTTATATTATATATGGTATTCCTGGTAGTGGTAAAGAACTTTTGTTGTCAACTTTGATATATTCTTTAATAACTAATCATTCTCCAGAAGAAATTAATATGTATATTATGGATTTTGGAACGGAGTCATTAAAGTTATATAAAGATGCTCCACAAGTTGGTGATATTATTTCAATTTGGGAAGATGAAAAAATAGATAAGTTATTCCAAATGTTTGAAAGAATTATTGAAGAAAGAAAAAAATTGTTTGCTGATTATTCAGGAGATTATAATGGATTTATTAAAAATAGTTCTAATAAATTACCTTTAATTTTATTTGTTCTTAATAATTATGATAATTTTATTGAAACTTATGAAAATTATTTTGAAAGATTAACTTCTTTGGTTCGAGAAGGTGTTAAATACGGTATTGTTTCATTTGTTACTTCTACTAGTCCAAATAATATAAGATATCGTTTAAAACAAAATTTTAAAAACGAGATTGTTTTGGAACTTACTAATTATGAAGAATACTATAATGTTTTAGGAAGATTTGATAAAATTGAACTTTCTAAAAATAAGGGTAGAGGTTTAATTAAGTTAGATGAAGTTTATGAATTCCAAACTGCTTATCCTTGTTGTGAAGATAATTTTGGTGATATGGTAAGAGAATTATGTGTTTCTCTCAATGAAAAGTATTCTTATAGAGCACCTAAAATTGCTGTTTTACCTGATTTTGTTGGTGTTGATTATATTAAAAATTATATTAAAGATTTATCAAACGTTCCTGTTGGTGTTAATAAACAAACTCTTGATATTGAAACATTGAATCTTATGAATAAAGGCGTTAGTATAATTACTGGACAAGATATTAATATGCTTAAACCTTTTGTTTCTGGTTTAAGAGATACTATTAAAATGATTTCTAATACAGAAGTTATTGTATTAGATGGAGAAGAACTTTTAAGTAATTCTTATACATCTGGTTATGATGAATTGATTGATAAAATGTACTCTATATTTAGTAAAAAAGACTTTACTAAAAATTATGTTTGTATTTTATTTGGTCTTGATAATATTGTTAGTAAACTAAAAAAAGATACTTTGGATAAATTTAATTCTTTACTTGATATAGATAATGAGTTAAAGAATTTGAGTTTTATATTTGTTGATGCTTTTGGTAAATTAAAAAAACATGAGTATGAAGCTTGGTATAAAAACAATGTTAATAACAATAATGGTATTTGGATTGGAAATGGTATTGTTAATCAGTATACAATAATGCTTAATAAGATAACTAAAGAACATAGAGATGATATTCCAAATGGATTTGGATTTGTTGTACGTAATGGTAAAACTACACTTGCTAAATTAGTTGAAAGTGGGGAAAATTATGAATAAGTATTTAGTTAAAGTTTATGTTCCTTTGCTTGATAGTAATTATGATATTTGGATACCAAATAGTAAGCGAGTAAAAGATATTGTTTATTATATAAGTGCTATGTTAAAAAATCTAACTGATTGTTAATTTGAAATTAAAAATTATGATTTAATTAATAGATTTAATGGTAATATTTATGATTATAATTTATTAATTAATGAAACGGATATTAAAAATAGTACGGAATTAATTATCATGTAAAAAGAAATAGAAATATTTCTTTTTTTATAGATTTTTTTTTTTATATCATTTATAATTGTATTATAGGTATAGGAGGCTATATATGGATGATGTAATCAAAAACAATTTAAATATTGATGAATCTTTAGCACTTAAAAAAAAATTAATTAATGAAAATGATGTTTCTAATTATACAAAATTATATTTTGAATATAAAAAGTGTTTGGAAAAGTATTTAGATAAAGTTTTAGGAATTTCAGGTTATGATAAAAAGATTGATTCTAGTAGATTGTATTTTGAACCTGTTAAGAAGGAACAAATGGATTTTTATCAATTTTCTAGTTCTTTTAAATATTTCTTTTTAAGAAATAATTTATATGTTGAAAGATTGGATGATAAGGACATTAAAATTATTTTAGGTGATGATGAAGAAAAAAAAGAAAGGGTTATTAAGTCTACATTTAAAGTTGTTATTAAAGAATATTTAGATGAACCAAATGATACTTTAATTGGTGATGGAACTGATGATATTAATTTAATGTATCCTAATGGTGGCATAGCACTTGGATTTAGGTATGATGAATTTAGTAATGAAAGTATTTTAAAAGATAATTGGAAAGATAATTATAATAGACAATTAGACTTTATAGAAAATTTATTTGCAAGTATTCAAAGTGATGTTTATTTAAACTTTGATATACCATTTAAAGTAATGATTTTTGATCGATTTAATACAAAAGAAAGAAAAAAAAATTTATAGATATCTTTCTTTTTTTTTATTTTTTTGGTACAATATATTTAGAATGGAAAAGGTGATGATATGGCTATACAAATGACTAAACAAATTGTTGATTCTTCTAGTTTGATTAATTGTCAAAAACTTGTTAATATTGCTGTATCTGAACTTGAAATATTAAATGGTAGTGTTAATAAACTTGATACTAGTATTTCAAGCTGTGTGGATAGTATTAGAAGTGCTAGAAATAAATTGAATACCACTTATAATAATTTAATTAATTTGATTTACTTGCTTGGAAACGAAGCAAATAATTATAATGAATCAGAATCTTATTTGTTTAATGGAAAAAGTATTTCTGATATATTTGCTAGTGGTAATTTAGCTGAAATGAATGAAGTTCTTACATATTTGGATGAGGTAAGAAATAAGAGTAAAGATGAATATAATGAGCTTGTTAAAGAATATGAAAATGGTAATTTATCAGTTAATGGTGATCTTTTAAAATGTATTAATCTTCAAAGTGACAGTGATGATGATGAATATAATACAACTTATAAAGAATTTGCTTCTTTTTTAGAGATTGAACAAGATGATTATGATAAAAATTATAGTTTGGATAAGTATATTATTTATGGTACATCAGGAGATGCTGTAGGTATTACAAAGGAAAATGGTAAATATATTTTAAAAAAACAAAAAATACTTAGAAATGGCAAAGTAATTTGGGTTAGAACTGGCGATTCTGTTCCTGATTCAGTTTATGAATCTGCTAAAGAATATTTTGAGCAAAGAGAAAATCTTGAACAAATATTAAAACTTGGTAATGAAAAACTTGGACCTTTATATGAAAAGTTACAGAATAAATTAGATGAATCTAATAATTATGATGAATTATATAGACAAGGATCATATGCTGTTAAACTTGCTCCTTTTGCTCAAGCCTTTAAAACTGATGAACATAAAAATTGCAGTATAAGTGATAAAGATATTTCTGATTTTAAAGATGATAGTAATATTAAGAGAAATCCTAGTTTATCTAGAGGTAATGCTAAAAAATGGGATAATGTTTTTTATTTACTTAATAATTCTGATTTTGAAGAAAAGAAGAAACTTTTGTATATTTATAATACTATGGGTGAAGATGGTTTACTTGATTATGTTGATGCAATGGATGATTCGATTGAAAGACAAAAGGGTATTAATGATGCAATAAAAGTATTAAATGAAGTTTCAAATTCAGAAAATTTTGGTGATTATGCGTGGGATACTTTAGTTGTTGCTGCTAATGGTGTATCAGATGGTGTTGGTAGCTATTTAGAGGGTATTGGTAATACTTTAGGAGGAGCGGATGGTAAAGTCTCTGCTCTTGAATATAAACGAAGTTACTTACTTCAACAACTTTCTGGTATGGCAAGTAATAATATGTCAGAAATTGAAAGTGAATATAAAAATGGTTCTATTAATGAAGAACAATATAATACTTTGGTTAAATTAGCTGGTATAAGTGATGTTAGAAAAGGTGTATATAAACATACTTATAATATATCAAATTCTGTTGGAAATATGGTTATTCCAATTGGTGTAAATGTTTTAACTGGTAGTGGTATTGGTACTGCTTTAACTAGTGCATCTATGTTTGGAAATGATTTGGAATCAAATCTACAAAATGATGTTGTTGGTGCTGAAGCATATGTTAGCGCTTTTGGAACGGCTGCAATGAGTTTGCTTGCATCGAAAACTGGTATGGGTATAAATCCACTTGGTAATGGTACTATTTCTTCTAGTATTTTAACTAATGCTAAAATTTATGGTGGTGAAATTTTAGAAAGAAATTTACTTAATCTTGCAAGTGGTGCCTATAAAGATATTACTTATGATGTTTTTCATAAAGATTTACCTTGGGTTAATTCTAGCAAACCTGATTATTTATA
>CAJKKJ010000017.1 GCA_905200435.1 uncultured Bacillota bacterium
AAAAAACAAATTTATAGATAAAACAGTTGAAATACTTGTAAGAGGAAACAGTATTACATATAAAACAAACAAAAAATATAATATTCCTAAAAATACAAAAGGGGTAATAAATGTTGAATTAGATATAGATAATAAAGGATTTTATTCAATAGAATTTGAAAAATACGATAATCTAGAATTCTATTATGATGAAGAATATACCAAAAAAGTAAACAAAGTATATAAAACATATAATGGGAAAACAATAGATAAAATGAAGTTCTACTATAAAAATAATGGTAAAACATTTAATAACTCTATAAATATCAATGTCAAAAAATCCAGTACAAATACTACAATGAAAAATAAAGCATTAACAAAAGAATATTTTTGGAATGATGATTATAGACCATATATAGAAAGTATTAGTTTTATAAAAGATGAGAATTTTGTATGTCAAAATTTATGCTTTGATATATCAGATAGTATCAGTAACGTATATGCAAATCTAGTAAAAAATGATAATAGATATAATTTGCAAATAATCTCTGATACAACAATCTATTTTCCAATTGATTCATCATATCTATTCAGTGATTTTGAAAATTTAAAAACAATAAAATTTGAAAACATAAATACAAAATATACACAAAATATGAGTTATATGTTTTCAAATAATCCAAATATCGAAGAATTAGATTTAAGTAGCTTTGATACAAATAATATACAAAACATCGAAGGAATGTTTATGGATTCAATCAATCTAAAAAAAATAGACTTAAGTACATTTAAATTTGATAACATAAATACAAATGACTTATTAAAAAATGTAAATGAACAATCTACAATATATGTTAAATCATCTGTTGAACAAGCATGGATATTTGGCCCAAATAACATAAGCAAACCATCAAGTTGGAAAGCAAAAAATGTTTTAGTAAAGTAGGTGGATTATGAAAAAAAGAAAACTAAGAGTAGGTAGAATATTATTTGCATTTATACTATTTTTTGGAGTTGCCTTTTTCCTTGCAATAAGTGCCAAAAAATTAGTAAATCTATGTAAAAAAGAAATATTAAATGTAGAAGAAGGATATGTTGCCGGAATAAGTGCTAATATCAAACTATATGATAGTGAATTCAATGAAAAAGAGGATATAACAAGAGGTACAAAAATAAAATATCAAAATAAAAAAATAAATGAAAAATACTATAAATTAGATAACAAAGATTTATATATACTAGAAAGTAATATTGTTCAAAACAATGATGAAGTTGTTTTAGAAACAGAGAAATATGTAAGAACACCAGTTACTATCTATAAAGAAAGTAATTCAAGTAAAATAGAAAGCTACGCTCCAAAAGGAAGTAAATTAGAAATTATTGGATTTGATAAACTAACAGAAGGAAAGGTTAATAAATACAAAATCAAATACAATGATACAACCGGTTATGTTTATGAAAAGTATTTAGTAGATGATAAAGATACATCGCTTGTAAATTATGATAATGGAAGCTATGAAAAACATTTAAAGAGAACAAATTATTATGATAAAACAGAAAGTGCTGGAGCATTAGATTATTATCCAAGAGAAAAAGGTAATTTTGAAAACAATGTTATGCCAAAAGTTGTAAATGCTTTTTATCTTTCAATTGGAGATATAGGAAGTGTTGATTCATTTATAAATATAGCAAAAAATACTGGAGTAAATGCTTTTGTTGTCGATATAAAAGATGGCCAACTAGCATACGTATCCGAAGTCGCAAAAATCTACTCACCAAAAGATATTGGCTATTTTAGTCCAGAAGATTACAAAAAAGCAATTCAAAAATTAAAAGATAATGGTTTTTACGTAATTGGCAGAATATGTGCTTTTAAAGATGGAGCATTCGCTCTAGCAAATCCAGATGATGCATTAAGTAGAAAAGGTAAAATCTATTACTATGGAGGAGAATACTGGCCAAGTGTATTCTCAAGGAAAGTTTGGGAATACAAAGTAGAATTAGCCAAAGAGGCAGTTAATCTATTTGGTTTCAATGAAATACAATATGATTATGTAAGATTTCCAGAAACAGCACCATGGCTTTCAAATGAAGAACTAAAAAATAAATATAATGAAACAAAATCACAAGGAATTCAAAATTTCTTAATATATGCAGTAGACGAATTACATCAATTAGGTGTATACGTATCAGCAGATGTCTTTGGTGAATCATCAGCTTCATATATTCCAGGATATGGACAATACTGGGCATCAATAAGTAATGTAGTTGATGCCATAAGTTCAATGCCATATACAGATCACTTTGGAAGCAATTATGACACATGGACAAATCCATATAATGTAATGTATAACTGGGCATCATCAGCTTCAGCAAGACAAAAAGAAACAACAAGTCCAGCGATAGCCAGAACATGGATAACAGCATATAATGTTCCATATTGGAATCCAACAGTAAACTGTGATATAAACTACATAAAATTACAAATGAAAGCATTAACTGATAATAATTTAAACGGGGGAGTAATGACATGGAATGCATGGGGTGCAGCAAGTAAACTAGCAAAATATAGAGAAATAGTAGGTGCATTTTAATGAAAAAATACAAATTTAACGAAATAGAATATGAATTAGTTGAAGAATACAAAGATGGCTTTGAATTAGAAGAAGCCCAAAACAAAATAACAGATTATTTTATACCATATGATTATATAGTTGGTGATTGGTCATATGGAAAATTAAGATTAAAAGGATTTTGTAATAAAGATAATGATATATATAAACCAATAAATGATATTGAAAATTTAAAAAAATATCTTGAAGAAAATTGTCCATTTAATTGCAAATATTTTGTTTTGAAAAGATTAGATTAGAAGGTGAAATATGAATAATAAGGGTTATACTTTAGTTGAACTACTAGCTGTAATTGTAATACTCGCACTCCTTGCAGGTATTGGCGTTGCAAGCATAAATAATTCAATAAAAGCATCAAGAGAAAAATCTTTAGAACTACAGTATGAAACTATAGAAAGTACTGCTAAATCATTTTGCCAAAAACATTTGCTTGATGAATTTGAACCAAGTACTACTTGTAAATTAAAAAGTGAAAATTGTTGTTCAAAAGTTCCTTCTGAAGGAGAAGTATGTTATATTGTTTTAGAAGATCTAGTAACAGAAGGATTAACAGAAGAATTAAAAGATCCTAAAAATGGTGGATATATAAATGGTCAAACTCTAATTGAAATAACATACCGCAATAATCAATTTGTAACAAAAGCAATTCGTTAGCAAATATAAAAGAACTTCATATAATGATATGAGGTGATTTTTATTTATAGAATTTATATAGTCGGTATGAATGATACGTTAGACTCAATCGCACAAAGTTTGGGTATTAAAACAAGTGATCTAAGAAAAATAAATGGCTTTTCGGATATTCATACAATAAAATATGGAGATCAAATAATTATTCCAACAGGTGATGGCAATTTTAAAAATTATACAATCGTAAAAGGTGATAATTTATACGAAATTGCCAAAAAACATAATACAACAGCAGAACAATTAAAATTACTAAATGGTTTTGATGATGATTATTTATATCCAGGAGAAATAATAGTTGTACCAAATGATAACGTTAGATTTTATATAACATCAGAAGGTGAAAATTTAAATAAAGTTTTAAATATTTTAGATATATCAAATCCACTAGAAAATCAAAATATATATCTATTACCAAATCAATTAATAGTACATAAAATTTAAAAAAGGACTTCCTTTTTTTTCTTTAATATTATATAATTGTTATGAGGTAGATAATGTGAAAAAAATAATGATTGCATTCTTTATACTATTACTATGCGGTTGTCAAAATTCCTATATTAATATGAATTATGATAGTTTTTATAAAAAAATGGGTAACCGTGAAAGTTACATATTATTACTATGTAACAATGATTGTAACAAATATAAAAAAGAATTACCAAATAAAAAACAAATATATTATATGGATATAAATAAATTAAATGATAAAGAAAAATTAGTAGTTGAATCACAAGTTTTTGATTTCGAATCACTATCAACACCATCTATTATAATAGTTGAAAATGGCTCTTTAAAAAGCAAAAAAATAGGTGATATAAATAATGATTCAGTAGTTAATTTTTTAAAGGATAATAAAGTATTGGAGGAAAAAAATGGATGATGTAGAATTAATTGAAGTAGATGAAGAAAATGAAGGCTTCAGTGTTTTAAAAAATTATGGAGAAGATTTAACTGCCAAAAAATATATTACAAATCCAGCAATAGCTCGTGATGAAGAAATAAGAAAATTAATACTTATTTTACTAACTCCAGATAAATCCGCACTTCTAATAGGTAAAGCGGGTATCGGTAAAACAGCAATAGTTGAAGGACTAGCTTACTTAATTCAACAAGGTAAAGTTCCAGATGCTATAAAAGGTTATCGTGTTATTAAAATTAATTCAACATCATTAGTAGGTAAAATAATAGTTGATAATAAAGAAGAAATGGCAATCAGTATATTAATGCGTGAATTAAAAAATGTAAAGAAAACAATTCTTTTCATCGATGAAGTACATACATTAATAGGTGGTAAAACAGATGGTCCAATGGACTTAGCAAACATTTTAAAACCAGCTTTAGATAGAGGAGATATAAAAGCAATCGGTGCAACTACAACAATTGAATATGAAACATATATTGTAAGAGATAGAGCATTTTTAAGAAGATTTGAGCGTATTGATGTACCAGAACCAGATGAAAAAACAACAGTTGAAATTCTTTTTAAATCACTTCCAAGAATAGAATATAAAACTGGAGCTAAATTTAAATACAATGATTACATTGTAAAAAAATTATTAACAGCAATAGTTACAGCTACAACTGAACACAAAAGAGTATATGGACTAGCTGCAATGTATCCAGATGTTGCATTTTCCGTTTTATCAGCAGCATTTTCAAATGCCGTGTTTGAAAACAGAAAAGAAGTAAATGTTTTAGATGTTTATAATGCAATAAAAACAAGTAAAAGAATATATCCAGCTACAATTATTAAAGAATTAGATTCATTTAGAGAAAATTTTAAATCAATTGCAATAGAAGATGGATTAACTTTACCACTAGTTTTAATAGAAGACTTAGATAAAGAGGAGATGATAATGTGATAAATATCGTTTTATTTGAACCAGAAATTCCTCAAAACACAGGCAATATAATGCGAACATGTGTTGCAACAAATGCTCATCTCCATTTAATAAAACCATTAGGTTTTTATATGGATGAAGCTCACTTAAAAAGAAGTGGTGTAAATTATGTAAATGAATGCAAATATACACTATATGATAATTTTGATGATTTCTTAAGTAAAAATTCTGGTGAAATGTATTTTTTTACAAGGTATGGTAAAAAACCACATTCTGATTTTGATTATAAAAATGATCAGAATATATATCTAATATTTGGAAAAGAAAGTACAGGTATTCCCAAAGAAATACTAAAAAAACATTTAGATAGATGCATAAGAATACCATCAACAGATGGTGTAAGAGCTTTAAATTTATCCAATTGTGTTGCAATTGGTGTATATGAAGTAATGCGTCAAAAAAACTATGAAGGATTACTAAAAACAGAACCATTCAAAGGTGAAAATTATATCGAGGAATAATTTTTGCGCTAATTTAATAAAATTTATTGAATATATTTGTTTTTTGTGATATTCTAGATATATACGATAGGAGGATATAATGGAAAGTTTAATAGAATTTGTTTCAAATAATTATATTTGGTTTATAGTAGCTGGTGGAGTTTGTTTATTAATCGCACTAATTCTATTATTTGCTAAAAAGGGACCAGTTAAGGAAGAAGTTGTAACAAACGATGTTCCTGCAAAAAATGATTCGCAAGTTGAAGAAGTTGAAATTAAAGAAGAACCAGTTAAGAATGAACAAGTTGAAGAAACACCTAGTTTTATAATGCCAGATGTAGTTCCAGCTAAAGACGAATTCACTGAACCAGAAAAAAAAGAAGAATTATCAATCGATAGTGTTATGAATGCACCTGTTGAACCAGATGTAGAAGACACTACTGAAACTTTAGATATAATTGAAGATGAACCAGAAGAAACTACTATATCAACTGAACCAACTGAATTCAATTTTGATATGCCAATATCAGAAAATAATGAACAAGTAAACGAAGTAAGCACTCCAGGGGAAGTAAATATTCAAAGTTCAAATGTTAATGTTGATAATGCAAACAATACAGATGAAGATATATGGAAATTCTAGTGTGTAATTTTACACACTTTTTAAATGAAAAAAGATTGAAAATATTTTAACAGTAAGTAGAATAATATCGTCTTTAATTTTACTAAAATGTAATGGAATTATTTTCTGGATACTTTATACAATATGTGGTATAACAGATACACTTGATGGATTATTTGCTCGTTTAACAAACACTCAAAGTGATTTTGGAAGTAAATTTGATACCATAGCGACACCTTTTTAGGACTCGTAATATTAAAAAAAACATATAAAATAATAAATATTAAAATATTTGTTTTACCTCTCTTACTCAAATTAATCGCACTTGTTATAAATTATAAAAAAACATTCATACCACATACTTTTCTTAATAAAATAACAGGTTTTTTAATCTTTTTATTTGTGTACATAAAAAGCAAATATTTTTTGCGCGTAATATATTTTTTTAGTTTACTAGCATCTATTTATGATTTATATTTAGGTGTTTAAATAATTTCTACAAAAAAATTCACAAAGAAAACAAAATATGATAAAATATAATTATTAAAGGAGGAAATAAATGAAAAATTTAGGAAACATAATATGGGGGCTTTTATTTATAATAATAGGGTTAATAGTTGGATTAAATGCATTTGGAATAACCAAAATTGACATTTTCTTCGATGGATGGTGGACACTATTTATTATCATACCTTGTTTTGTAGGCTTAATTAAAGATAAAGATAAAACAGGAAGTATTATAGGCTTACTAATTGGTATAACTTTATTACTATGCTCATTAGACGTATTCAATTTTGAAATGGCATGGAAACTAGCTTTACCAGTAATTCTAGTATTAATTGGTTTATCAATTATATTTAAAAACACTATAAACCAAAAAGATTTTAAGATAATCGAAAAACTAAATCAAGAAAAAGACGATGCAATATGTGCAACATTCAGCGCTCAATCAGTAAACTTTGAAAATGAAAAATTTAATGGAACAGATTTAACAGCAGTATTTGGTGCCATAAAATGTGATCTAAGAAAAGCTATAATAAAAAAAGATGTTGTAATAAATGTAAGTACAACATTTGCTGGTGTTGAAATCTATATTCCTGAAAATGTAAAAGTAAAAGTAAAATCTACATCAATATTTGGTGGTGTTGATGAAAAAAGGAAAAATGATGTTCAAGATGGACCAATTATTTACATAAATGCTACATGCATGTTTGGAGGAGTAGATATTAAATGACAAATGCTCAAAAAGTAATTAAATTATGTGCACAAGCATTTGCAATATTTTTAATATTTACAATTATATCTGCCGTATTAACAGGCTTTTATGGAATTGGTATGGCTATTAATGGAAAAAATAAAGAAAATGATTCGAAAGATTTAGAAATAATATCATGTGAAAACTATAATGAAGCATTAAATGAAGTAATTATAAATACAATGTATAGTGATTTAGAAATAAAAAAATCTGATACATTTAAAATAGAATCAAACAATGCCGTAAAATGTAAAGCCAATAATGGAACGATTAAAATAGAAGATAAAAATAAGTGGAAAAAAAATAAACTAATTGTATATTTACCATCTCTATCAAAACTTAAAATTGATACAGGCGCAGGAAGTTTAGACATCGAAGAAATAAATGCTAATAATATAAAATTAAGTTTAGGTGCTGGTTTAACAACCATAAAAAATATAATTGCATCAACTGCTAAAATAGATACAGGAGCAGGTAAACTAGTAATTGAAAATAGTATAATTGAAGATTTTGATTTTGATATGGGTGTTGGAAGTGCAGAAATAACAACAAATATAGCAAATGAAGCAGATATAGATGCTGGAGTCGGAAGTCTAAAACTAAACTTAATTGGTTCTAAAATGGAATATATGTTAAAAATATAAAAAGGAATCGGAAATATAGACGTTGATGGCGAAAAAATAAAATCAGATGAAGCTATGGGAAATGGTGGAAAAGATATAAAAATTGATGGTGGAGTAGGATCAATAAAAGTTGATTTTACCGAAAAATAAAAGAAGAAAAATTAAATTTTTTCTTCTTTTTCTATATCTATATTACCACAAAATCAAGAATTTTTCAAGTCTAGTAATTATCCAAAAAAAGAGTATTAAATATATGGAGGCAAAAAAATGAACGAAATTATATTTAAAAAAAATGATTTACTTGAATTAAAAGAAATAAAACTTACAGAAAACAAAAACTAAAATTAATTGAAAATAAAAATCAAAATTTAAAAAAAGAAAAAAATCTAAAAAATGAATACTATGATATCAGCGCATCAACGATAATTAATAAAATAATGATTAATTATAAAAATAATACTTTAGAACAAATAGAAAGAAAAATAACATATAAACCAAATCCTAGAATGAATAATAAAAAATATATGCAATTAATAGAAGAATTAACAGATAATATAAACGCTGAAACCATAATTAATAATGTAAACTCTATACTAGATTTAATAGATATATTTGATTATTTTAATATACCAAGCATTGAACTAAACAAAATATTTAATACATTAAATATAGTTGAAATAATGGCATTAAAAAACTATTATAGCCTAAATGATTCATACATAATAAAAAAACTAGATAATTACATTGCAAACAAAAAAGA
>CAJKKJ010000018.1 GCA_905200435.1 uncultured Bacillota bacterium
GATAATTTATGTGCAGATGCACCACTCTTTGCAGAAGTTGTATTTCCCTTTAAAGATACCGCATCCGTAGCTTTTCCAATTCCATATTGTGCCATCACTCCTGCATACTGATCATACTCACGCATTGCATTTTCCCACATGGCACCAATAGCATGTGTAGAATTACCTCTATACGCATCAATATAATTATTAACAAAGTTGCTTGTTAAATCTTCAGCAGCTTGTATATCTGCAACAGAAGCACCAGAAGCTTTTAATCTTTCTAGATAATCGTTAGCATCTTTAACATTACCAAACAATTGGTCAGTTGCACTAATTGTTCCATCAGTGTATGCTATTCCAGATAAAATATCGCTTCGATGACTTTCTAAATTGGTTAATTTTGCTCTATAAGCCGCTTCTTTAGTAGCATCGCCGGCTTTTGTAGCTTTAGCTATATTAGCATTTAACTCATCTTTGTAAGCCTGATATCCTGTAGCCGAAGAAACTTTTACAGCGCCACTAAGAGTACGAGCTATTCCCATATCCTCTTTACTTCCTAATGAAAAACTTTTCATATTTCCAAATGTATTACCAATATCTTCCATTGCTTTTGCTTCACTAGCTATACGATCACTTTTAGTAGGCGCACCTGCTATCATAGCAGCTTTAGCAGCAAGTCTTTCACCATAGGTTGTTCCAACATTGGCACCCGCAACTCTACCACTACGGCTCCAATTATCACGAGCATTTCCAACAATATCTTTAAATCCTTTAACACCTTTAGTAGCTCCTGTAAAACCAGAATGTACCGCTCCACCAAGACCACCTGTTAAAGCTCTTCTTAATGATTCTCCAACGCCTGCCTGAGCTCCTCTTGCACCTCTATATGCAGCTATTCCTGTTCCTAAACCAGATACCAAACCAGCTGCACCACCTAATGCCATACTTGCTAGCCTATTATCTCCAATTCTTTTTAACGGATTTAAATTGAATTGTCCTTTAACATCGATACCAAATGCTTTACCAATCATTTCTGGTATTTGTTTTACAAATAATAATATACCAAATATCATAAACACTTTAAACCAAGGACTTGAATTATTTGAACCTACAACTGAATTTCCTGTAAATAAAATATTTATCAAGAATACGCCAAAATATACTGTTGCAACGCGAATAAATAAATCAACGTACGTTTTTAAGCATTCTTTTGTCCACCAACCTAATGATTTCTTATCGCTCTTTGTATCACCGGGCTCAATATTCAAAATAATTGGAATTGGTGCGATTATTTGCAAGAAACATAATTTTACATTTCGAATTGCAACATCAAATGAAAAACTCATAAACAAAAGTGCAAGGAATCCTAATGCAATTGTAGACACAATTGCAACATAATCTATTACATACCTATCACTATACTTGGCTTTCCATACATCAGGATCTGTCAATAATGACATATCTTGCCTTTTAGAAGCTATATAAAACATCGTACCCAATTCAGTAGTACTTTGCTCAGTTCCACTAAATACAAGAGAATATGTACTATCAGTACCATTTAAAGCATTTACACATGCTGCAATTTTTGTATTTTGTTTATCTCTTTCGTCAGAACCAGAGCTTATCACCTTTACTGTTTTATCACCTTCCGGCTCTACATAATCATCATAATACACTAATATATTTGCACATGGCTCTAATCCACTTATTGCAGAATTTGGCCTATAAAAAGCACTAAATGTAAGAAAAGCAATTGACTGACCATACGTTCCAGCATTAAATGTATCTTCATCACTTCTATCAGTATTCATTCCTAATATTAAATTACCTATTACATTGCTTTCCATAATATAATTTTGTAAAGCAAACGCTCTATTAAATATCCATGGAACAGAAACTATTAAAGCAAGTGAAACAGCTAAATTAGAAATAAATTTACTTGTTCCTTTTTCCATATCATCCGGATTAACTATATACTTTATAAAAGAAAATGCTAATCTAAATAACATAAATATTCCAAGTAAAGAATATAATCTTTGAGATGCAGTAGCTAAATTCAATGTACTTAATACAGAACTAGAAGATAATTCATAAAATATTGAATACATTCCTGTAGCAATCCAAAAAAGAGCAGAATCAAGCCAAATAGCAATCTGTCTTAGTAAATCTAAAACAACACTATTATTTCCTTTTACAATTAATGAGCCAACAGCAGTTATAACTCCAGCTCCGATTAAAATTCCTGCAACAACTCCACCTTTTTGATTTAGTTTTCTTCTCATTTTTTCACCTAACTCTCCAAACATTTAATTGCTTCTACATCTACATATCTATTTATTAAATCAATTATTATATTTATAATAACTGGCGCTAATAAAAAGATAACTAAAGCAATTAATCTTCCCTTTATTTTTTTAAATGTTTTTTTGCTATCCATTTCTTTTGAAACCAATAATTTATATAAATCTGCAATACATAATATTATAGTAAGAGCAGAAAAAGCAATTTGACAATAGCCCAAATATTCTTTCAATATTTTTTTAAAATCATTACTTATTAATTTACAATCTTCTATTATTGTTAAATCCCCTCTTGATGTTATTCTACTTCCATTAACAAACACATTAGTTTTAATAGTTACTTCCGTTTCTAATGAAATACTTTTTAAGTTTATATCTTTTGTTAGTGGTTCGGCACTTTTTATTGCTTCATATAAGTCTTCAGCATAGTTTGCACAAAAATCATTTATTTCTTTGCCATCATTTGTTCTTAATGTTTTGAACAAACTAAAGCCTCCACTTACTTTATCTATATCACCTTTTGCATATTTGATAATTGCAACTCTTTCACCATTATTACAAGCACCTATAAATTTATCGTAAGCTTCATTTAATCTTACAGATACTTTATCATATTCTTTTGGGTCAATTTCTTCAGCATTAACACCTAGAAAAATCATAAATGTTATTATAACTAATATAATTTTTTTCATAATTCACCTATAGAAAATCTATCATAATAAAATTATAGCATATAACATTTCAAAATACTAGATTTTTTTTAAAATTTATAAAATTGATTTTATGTGACAAAAAGTTACCCAATATAGAGTAACTTTATTATTTATTAAGTTCACTTATAACACATCTTGATGTATCTACAGGCACATACTTATTAATTAAATCAATAATTAGCATTATTAAAGAAGGTAATATTAATAAAGTAATAAGTGTAACTACTCTTTTAACTATCATCGATGAAATTTTCTTTTTACCATCTTCACCCGACATAACACCTTTATATACTTCAACAATTGAAAGAAAAACAACAAGTATAACTGCTCCAATTTTTACAGCATTTAATATTTCTTTAATAATATTTTTTAAGTCCTTAGAAATTAAATTACATGCATCACTTTCTATTTTAACAGTTGGATTAACATTTGCAAGCAATGATTTTCCAATTAAGAATTCAGATTCCGTCACTAAATAAGACATTGTTCTAGTAATTGATTCTTGTCTAATATAAGCATTCAAAACCCTACCACTATTAGAAACTGCATTATATAAATTATCAGCTGCATTCGCGCATTCGTCAGAGAAAGAACCAAACAATAATTTAATTTCATTATTTAAGTATCCGGATACATTATGTTTATCAAAAAAATTAGCAGTTGAACCAGATGCATAAGCTTGAATAGCACGCATCTCCCTTTCAGTACATTTTAAAGAAAACTCTTCAGCAGCTGTCTTTAATATATCTCTTTTTTCATTTAAACAATCTAATATTGCAGAAGTTTGATTAACATCCGTTACTAAAGGACATGTTTCAAAAACATTATTATTATCTGCTTGTCCAACAAAAAATTGTTCTTTATATTTTATCAAATAATCTATTAAGTTTCTACCAGGAACCATTCCTGATTCAAAAACAGTATGTTGAGAACATATATCCCTTAAATTACCACTTTTTCTATAATATTCATGATAATATAAAAACCCTAGAAAAGGTACAGTTTCAGCATCATAATATGTAAACCCTCCACCCTCTGGAACAGATATATATGTTTCTCTATTTTTACTAAAGTATTTACAAATATCAACAAATGTATATTTATTTTCATTACCATTTATATCTATTGCATTTATCATATTATTATTACAATCTTGACAATATAAAACATTTTCTGGTGCGAAGAATGTAACATAAGTACTATATGGCATAACAGTATATTTTGATTTACCAATTGAAACTAATACTGGACATGTTCCATCATCAGCATTGCTTCCAAAATGAGCGAATCTTGCGAAAATATCAGTCATATGTGGTGTGATTACTGTGCTTCCACCATCCATTAATGATTCATTAAATAAACTTCCTTCTTTAGTACCAGAAAAAGAATAAGCTTCTAGCCATGTCTTTTTAGAAAAATCAACATTAACATTCATAGTTAATGTACCATCAGATGTAGAATAACTACAGGTAAGTGCAAATACATTAACACAAATGAAAAAGCTAGTTATTAAAATTATTATTTTTTTCATTTTGTACCTCCTGTTATTGCTTTAACACATTCCCCATTTACTCTTACATAAGATCCTTGCATTGTTTTATCAATAAAGTTTAATATAAAGTCAACTAATAATGGTAACATTAATGCACCTACAAGCATAACTAATCTTTTACCACTTTTAGTTATCCATTTTTTAGTTTCTGAATCATCTTTTTTAGCTAAACATTTCATGCCATCTAAATAAACCATAAAGATTGTTAATATAACACATACTAATCTAAATGTATTAAAAAACTCATTTAAAACATTTCTTATATCATCACTAATTGCACTACAAACATCATCTGTTGTTTTATTATCATACCATTGTGTTGTTAAAGAACCATAACCAGCAAAGTAACTTGATTGTAATGATAAGAAATTTATCGTATTTACATCTCCGCCGGTATCAGCATAATCTGATAGAGTTTCTCTTAGAATTATAAGAGAATTATATAAATCTTCAGCTTCTTTAGCACAATCATTAGATAATTCAATGTCTTCATTGTTATATTTGAATATTCCACTTCCACGAAAAGTTTTAATCGCACTAAAATCATATTCATAAAAATATTGAGCAATTGCTGTTTTTTCAATATGAGTACATGCTCCACTTGCATATGCTTTAATATTTTCGTCCATTTGTTCTCTTGTTTGGTTAGTTACTTCACCAGTTATTTCACCGGATGCATAATGTGTATAATTTGTTTTTTTATCACTTGTTATACCACTACGGCTTTCTACTTGTCCAATAACTTCTCCCATTTCATCGTATATAACATTTCCGTTTTGAATCAATTCATCAAATTGTTCTTGTGTTTCTGTTATGTAATAATAAATAACTTCACTACCGTAGTATTTTATTTTATTTATTACTGGGCAATTAGCTAATTCACTAGAAGTAATTTTATTAACATATCTATCATATGCTTTATCATTAACTTTAAAACTAGCAATTTTTACTTTATTTGACTCTGTATAATATGGTAATGTTATAACATCATTATCATATTTATATGTACATGATATAGCATCTTCTTTGGCATATATATTTGGTATTATTAAAAATAATATCAGAAATACGTATTTCATGTTACACCTCTTATCTAATTCCACATATTGGATCTGTTACACCTATTGAACTTATAAATTCAAATATTATTTCTACTAAAACTGGTGTTATAAATAGTAAAACTATAGCAATAATTCTTTTAGACATTTTTTTAAATTGTTTTTTCCCAGAATCTTCTTTTTGAACTACAGCTTTAAATACATCAACTACTACAAGTATTGAGCCCAATATTAAGCCAGCATATTTAAATAAACTAAAAGCATAGCTTAATATATCATAAGTTTTTTCTCCAAATATACTACATGTCTTAACTTCATTTATTTCTTCTTGCATTGTCACACCAGTTAGAAAAGAAAATCCTTGTAAATATGCTGTTTCAAGTACTAGGAAACTCATTGTTACTTTACTTCTGCTTCTTTTAGTTTTTTGGATTTTCATAATATCATCTTTTGATGCAATAATTTTAGAATAAAGTGCATCTTTTCCAAATAAAACATTATAACACCTATCGGATAAAGCAGCATCAAATTCTTTATCTAAAACAAGAAAATCAACATGTCTTTGACTACGGATTGCATTTAAATCATCTTCAGTACACACTTTAATTTGAGAAGCTTCATACAATAACTTTTGTATTTCCTGAGCTCTTTTTATATATTCGTCTTTTGAATATTCAATATCTTTACTCCAATAATTATCTTTCAATTCCCCACCAGTCTGAGTTGGTAAATCTTTTACTACATCACTTTTATCATCAACACCAGTTGTTTTTTGGCTAAAACTTATATCTGTTTTCATGTAATTATTTAAATCTTCAAAATATTTTTCTAAACTTATTTTATCTTGATCAACAGCAACAGCAAATACATTGCCATTAAAAGCACTGTTGTCATAATCCATTATAAAAAATGTTGGATAAAACTTTTTAATATACTCATCATTATTAAATTCTTCCTCAGTAAAGTCTTTATTTGTATTTAAACAATCTCTATTTGGAGTACGACTAAATTCCACTTCTCCCATAAAATCATAAAAACTATTTTCAGGCTCAACAGGTTCTGGTAATACAGTTGAATTGTATTTTATTACTTTACCATCTGTTGAAGTCAGTGTTATTTGGGTATAATCAAGACTATAACCATAATTTGTTTTTTCAAATGGCAATGCAACTGTATAATATTCATCATTTAGTTTTATAACATATTTTTTTGTTGTATATGTTCCAGCATAAACATTAAATGATATAAACAATGATATAAATAATGTTAATATTAATAATAATTTTTTCATATCTCACCTTTTTGTTAATAAATCAGGACATTGTGTAGTAACATATTTATTATTTATTAAATCTACTACTATATTTACAATTATTGGTGTTAAAAATAAACATACTAATGCAATTACTCTTTTTATTAATACTTTTCTAAATTTTGTTATATTGCTTTCTTTTGTAATTGTCATTTTATAAATATCTAAACCACATAATAATAAACATACACCAGTTGCTGCTATTTTTACTGCATCAAATAATTCCATTATAAAATTAAGTGTTTTTTCATTTATTAATTCGCAGCCAGATTCATCTATATTTACAACTGGTCTATAACTGGTTAATACAGATAATCCATCCAAATATTCACTTTCCATTAATAAACATAGCATATTATTTCTTTCTTCATCTTTTAGGCCTTCATAAAAAACCTGCGCTTCATTTATCATGTTAATATATCCTGAACCACTATATATAAATTCTTTACATTTAGGTTCTAATATACTGGAATCGAAATTATATTTTAAATCATATAAACTACCTATAGTTTGAATTTTTTTTAATGAATCAGCTGAACAAGCACCTGCTCTATTATTTTTTCCTACGATACTTTCATTTAAGTTGCGCAAGCGCATGCTATATTTTTCACATGTTCCTTTAGTATAACTAGCATTCCCTTTATTTCCAGAATCTATTGAATTTGAATTTGAATTTATATAAGAACTATCTCTATCTTTATCTACATTTAATTGTTCATTAAAATTTATTTTTTCTAATAAAGCTCCTTGAATTGGTGTAAGTTCACCATTTAAGAATTTTTCTATTATATCAGGATTATCATTTAGATTATGTGACATTTGTTCTGTTTCTACAAATGATTCTGAATCAAAATAACTTCCAATTATTATAGCATTTCCTGATTTATCAAATCTTAAAATAGGTTTATATTTACCTGGATTATCTTTTAAATCTTTCATAAAAGCATCATAACCCATATCATACATATAATTATCAAATGATATTGAACAATCAGATATTCCATAATTTATATATATATGTTCTCCCTTATTTAGAATATTTTTTAAAGGAGTTACCGGAATCGGCTTTGAAGCACCATTACTATCCATCTTTGTTACATTTTGTTCTTCAACATAACCTAAATGGGAATATTTAATTGTAACTACATATTCTGCATCATTGGTTTTGTACTTATAGCTCAAAACTAAACCTTCGTCAGCATAAATATTGTTTATTATTAAAAAAGGAATAAAAAATATTATTATTCTTTTTATAATGTTCTTAATCATAATATCATTCCTTTCTAATAAAACTACCTCTCACTTTTGCCGTCCTGAGAATTAGGATCTCTATCTCCTTTGCTATGTTTATCATCTGTATTCGCGCCATTTAATATACAACATACATCATCATCACCAGTACCAACAAAAATTGTTTTAGTACACTTTAATATATCATCTTTACCACTTGAATTTGGTAATAAACTTACTATTAATTGAACAAAAAAGAATACAAAGAATACACTGACACCATATATTGTTCTTTTAATTAATGAATTCCATCCTTTTTTTATTTCATCTTCTTTTTGACTTATTACTGCTTTTAACATATCAATCATACCCATTATTATTAATACGATTGGAACACCTATTTTTAACAAGTCATAAGTATCATGAATCATATCAGCAAGTCCAGCAGGAATACCGCATTTTACAGCTATCCCACCATATTCATTACAACCTGCAACAGTATATCCAGGAACACAACTATCGTCTGCAAATACTGGATTTATAATTAATATTGTCATTATTAGTAGTATAATTAAATTTTTCTTTTTCATTTTTTTCTCCTTGTATCTATTTTTTTGCATCTTCTCAGCCATTATTTATTACATTATTATTGTCTGTACATCCACCAAT
>CAJKKJ010000019.1 GCA_905200435.1 uncultured Bacillota bacterium
TTCTAATTGTAAGTAATAATAAAGCAGCGCTAGAAAAAGTGCTATTATCTACTTTATATTCACCATTTTCTTTTTTACATATATATTCTATACCTTTTTCAAGTTCATTTACTGATATTCTTGCCGAAGCGCCACCATCTTTAGAGACAAGTTCTTCTTTTATACTTAAAAGAATATTACTTATACATCCAAGTTGAGCATTTATATTATATTTATCTTCAAGTATAAATGATGTTCTATTTTGTTTAAACATATAATCATTTATAAATAAGTAAAATGCTTTATTACCTAAAAAATATTCAAGTAAAGATTGTTCTTTCATACTTCCTCCATTATTCTTTTTACCGTTTCCATAACTGATAAATTAGTTGTATCAAGTATATTTTCCTTAACATACTTATAATTTTTAAATTCCTTTAACAATTCAATTGATCTATTCCCCATTCTATTTTCAGGTATTCTTTCATTATCTCTTTCTATTAAAGTCTTTTCATCAGTTAATAATACCTTAAATATAACTTTATAATCTTTGAATTCATTTTTTAATTCATCATACTTTTCAGGATCTATTATATAATTGAAAACAACATCATATCCACTTTCTAAATATGATTTTATTAAATATTTTACATTTTTCCAAAACAAATCTAATGGTGCATCTTTATACCATGGCTTTATTCTACCACCAACAAAGAAATTATAAATTACATCTCCTTCAATTAAAACAGACTTTTCTAAATTATTTGCAAGTTGTAAACTAATAGTACTTTTTCCAACACCAGTGGGACCTGTTATTATATATAATCTATTTTTCACTTATTTTAACTCCTAATTCAAATGCTAGTAAAGCAACCTCTTTCTTCTTATCAATTTTTTCTAAACCATCTAAACTTCTTTTATCCCAGATAGTACTATCTAAATTATCTCCAGCATAATAAAAAGTAAAATAATCTATACCAAGATACTTGCACACAGCTGCAATTGTAGTACCTTCCATTTCAACACACAATACATTTTTTTCTTTAAAATAATTGATTTTTTCTCTAGTTTCTCTATAAAAAGCATCAGTTGTCCAAGTATACCCCTTTGTATACGAAAAGTTATATTCATTTAATATATCTATAAAATCATCAACATATTTAGGATTCATATCAATTGTTTCACTTGCATCAACATAATGATAACTAACGCCTTCTTCTCTAAACCCCATTGTAGGTATAATAATTGAACAATCTTCTATATTTTTATCAAGAACACCACAATTACCAAATATAATAAATGTCTTAACACCTTGTGCATGTAATTCTTCAATATCACCAGCAAGTAATGGTCCACCAACACCAGCCATAAAAAATGTTAATAATGTATTATTATATCTAATTATATAAACATTTCTTTCAAAGTTTGCACATTTCAAATAGCCAACTTCCATGCTTTCAAATTTTTGGACAATATCATTAAATAAATGTCTTGAAAATACACCAATTCCTACTTCAGGTAAAACAATATTTTTATCTTGTCCATCTCTAAAAGCAATTCCCCTTGCTTTAATAAATCCTTCTTCATTACTAAACTTTATCATAATAATTTCCTTAAAGTTTTATTTTAGGATTTTCTTGTTCATCTTTTTCAATCTCAAAAAATAATTCTGGTTTAAAATTAAAGATCTGGCCTACTATATTAGATGGAAACATTTCTATTTTGTTTTTATAATTCAATACAGCTTTATTATAATCTGTTCTTGATAATGAAATTTTATTTTCAATTTCTTTTAAACTATTTTGCAAACTAATAAAATTATCATTAGCTCTTAATTCAGGATAAGATTCAGCTAAAACAAATAAAGCATTCAAATTTTTACTTAATTTTTCATTTTCTTCAATAGTTTCCTTTTTACTATCCGATTTTAAAACTTTATTTCTAGTACTAATAATCTCCGTTAAAGTATCTTTTTCATATCCAGAATATCCCTTTACAGTCTCAACAATATTAGGTATTAAATCAGTTCTTTGTTTTAAGTAAACATTAACAGCACTCCATTTTTCTTTTACTTTATTATACAATTTAGTTAATTTATTATATACTACCATAACATATATTAATGGAATTAAAATTATAACAATACCAACTATAATATAAAAAATAGATCTTTCTTTAACAATTTTATTTTCTTTGTTTTTCTCATTAATTTTATTTATTTCAATCAACTTATTTTGATTTATACCATTTATTTCTTTTAATTGATTTTCTTCATTTTTTCTTATTTCTTCATTTTCTTTATTATTAATCAAATTAATTTCTTCTTGTTTAGATTGTTCTAATTTTCTTTCTTCACTACTTTTTTCAAAATCAAGATTATTTTTTTCTTTTGTAAGTTTCATTACTTCATCAGAAATTGTATAATATTTTTCTGATAAACCATTTGCAAAAAACTCCCTTGTTTCTTCTACTTTTTTACTATTAATTTTTTTACTTAATTCTTTTTCTTTATTTTCATACTTAGTATCAAGTTCTTTTTTTAATGCATCATATTTACTAGATATTTCATCTAATTTTGGTACATAACTTTCTTTAATTTCATTTAAACTATTTTCGTATTTTAATTTTATTTCTTCTTCATTTTTATCATATTTTTCTTCGATTTCTTGTATTAATTTTGTTTTTTCTTCATATGTTAATTCTTTTACTTTATTAGAATTAATTAATGTTTTTACATTTGGATATATTACAAAATATCCAGATAATAATATAATTATAAAATATAATACTATACTTACTATTCTTTTTTTCATTTTCTTTTCCTTCCTATATTAATTATATCATTATAATTTAAGAAAAAAAAGATGAAATTTACATTTCATCAATTGTATATAATGTTCTATATGTTTTTGATTTTTCCATCAATTCTTTATGAGTACCTTTCATTTCTAATGTACCTTCATTTATTACATTAATTTCATCAGAATCTACTATTGTAGATAATCTATGCGCTACAATAACAACAGTATGATCAATTATTAAATTATCAATAGTTTGCTTTATATATTCTTGTGATTCATTATCTAAAGCACTTGTTGCTTCATCAAATAGAATTATTTTTGTATTTATTAATAATGTTCGAGCAATTGCAATTCTTTGTTTTTGACCTCCAGATAAATTGACTCCACCTTCACCTATTATAGTATCATATTTTAATGGAAGACTCATAATATAATCATCAATATAAGCTTTTTTACATACATCTCTTACTTCATCTAATGTTACATCTTTTTTTACTAATCTAAAATTATCCATTATACTTTGATTAAATAGAAATGGTGTTTGTCTTATTATTGATATATTTTTTCTTAAATCTTCTTCAGTTAAATCCTTTATATTTATACCATCTATTTTTATTTTTCCTTTATTTGCATCAAAATATCTTAATAATAAATTAAATATCGTACTCTTACCATTACCACTTCTTCCAACAATTGCAATTTTTTTATGTGGTTCTAACTTCATATTTAAACCTTTTAATGTGTAACCATCAGTATCTTTATATTTAAAATACACATTTTCAAATTCTATTATTCCTTTAGTATTTTTTAATTTTCTATGCCCAAATTTTTCATCTTGATATTTTCTATTATTGATTATTTCATCAATTCTATTTAATGATACTTTTACTTTATTGTAGTTAATTCCAAAATCACTTAATGATTCAACAACATCATCTATTCTCCAAATATATGATTCTATTACAATAAATAAGGCATATGTAAGTTTACCAGTTACAACAAAATAACCACTTGTTCCAAGTATTATAGCTTGTAGTATAAAATATGTGAAATTATTTAAGTTATAATATGTTGTTTCATAAGTTCGTATTTTCTTTTGATTTTCAAATAAACGTTCAATATTTAAAAATAATTTATCTTCAATATTTTTCTTAATTCCTAATGCTTTAATTTCTCTTATTCCTGTTAAATTTTCTGTTTCTGTTTTAACAAGTAAATCAGATTCTTTTTTAATTTTTTCCTGTGTTTTCTTAATTTTAGGGAAAAATTTATATGATATAAATCCCATAATTATCCCAAATACTAATATTTCTATTCCCAAAATTATAGAAGATGTAAAGGCAATTACAAGTACTACAATAATTACAATCGCACGACATGTCATTTTTATAAGTTTATTCAATAATTCCATAACTCTATCAGGATCTGTTGTCATTCGATTTATAAATTCTCCAACACCAATTTCTTCAAAAGCACTTGCTGGCATTTCAGTAATTTTTCTATATAAATCTTTTAAAACATTTTTTGAAAATTTAATTTCCAAATAATTATATGTTAGATCTCTTGGAATTGATAAAATTGCATAAAACAATATATGCATTCCTTCTCTTAAAAGCATAAATAGTAAAAAATTATTAAAATCATTTTTTATTAGTGCTTGTATAGCATATCCCCAGAAAAAAGACGATAATAAAGTTGGCAAATATGTTAATATTACTAGCAAAAAATATAAACATAATTTAATTTTATCACCCTTTAGATAGCTAAAGATAAGTTTAAAATTCTTCATACATTCCCTCCTTAATGATAACAATTATAACAAAAAAAGAAGAACATGTAAAATTAATTTAAAAAATATTAAAAAAAGCTTTTATAAAGCTTAATTAACAAATGGTGTCCCCGACTGGAATCGAACCAGCGACCTACTCCTTAGGAGGGAGTCGCTCTATCCTACTGAGCTACGGAGACAACAAGTAAATTATAGCACAAAAAAAACTATATTGCTATAGTTATTTCATAATATTCATAAATAATACAACCGCTAAATTAGCAGCATAATCAAACTTGTTACCAAATTTAACTGAGAATTCGTAAGTCCCTATACATTTATCAACCAAATTAACAACCCAACTCTCTGCATATCTAGGAATTGATAGATTAACTGGGAACATATGAGTTTTTATTATATCAAGTTCACGATCACTAACATTAAAATTCTTGCTAACTGTTTTAACAGCTTTATATGGATGTGTAAACGTTGATATACACTTATCTAACTTACTCTGATTATTTGAACTAATAAAGAAATCATGTAATAAACCAGCTCTTGCAGTTTCATAAGCATTAAGTTTAAGAAACTTAGCAATCTTATAAGCTCTATAAGAAACCTTTAAACTATGTTCATATCTTGTAGTTCCATGATGTTCAATTTTCTTTATTTTATCAAATTCATCATTATTTATAATATCAGATACTATTTCATAGTATTCTTCATCATCTAATATATGATTCATTTATTTATCACCCTTATTGTCCTTAAGACATTATAATGATAGCACAAATGTCATATAAATGTCAAATTTGAACAAATATTTTCTATTTATATATATGCATTTAAATATTAAATTTGTACTAAATAAGTCTATCTTTTATTGTTTTACTAACATATCCCATATCAGCTTTACCTTTTAATAAAGGATTTACATAAGCCATAATATCTTTCATATCCTTCATACTAGTTGGATTTACTTTATTAAATGCTTCATCAATTATTCTATTTACTTCAGAAATATCCAATTGTTCAGGTAAATACTTTTCCAAAATAACAACTTCAGCTTTAGTTTTATCAGCCAAATCAGTTCTACCAGCTTTTTCAAATTCAGCTATAGATTCTTTTCTTGTTTTAATTTGTTTACTAACAATACCAATTATTTCATCATCAGTTAATTCACCTTTTTTATTTATTTCTTCCAATTGTAATGCACCTTTTAATAATCTAATAGTAGATAAAGTTTCTTTATCTTGATTTTTCATTGCATTTTTTAAATCTTCTAATATTCTTTCTTTCATAAAAATCCCTTTCTAACACAAAAGAGGCTTACTAGCCCCTACTTCTCTCTCTACGACGACTATTTTTAATAGCCTCTTTTTTTGCTTCCCTACGTTTTTCGCCAGGTTTCATATAACTTTCTTTTTTTCTAACTTCTTTTAGGAGGCCCTCTTTAACAGTCTTTTGTTTAAATGTACGTAAAGCTGAATCAACATTACCATTTCTAACTATAACTTTTGTCATTCTAATCCCTCCTCTCCCCTTTTTCTAGATGTATTATAACACCTTGTAATAAAGTTTTCAACATTTTTTTGCTATTTTTTTATATATTTTAACGAAAACTTGCATTTTTTTACAATTTTATTTTATTCTCGATATAATTTGCCAACTCATCAATACTAATTGTGATTTGTTCCATTGTATCTCTATCACGAACTGTAACAGTATTATTATTTATTGTTTCATCATCAACAGTTATACAAAATGGTGTACCAATAGCATCAGCTCTTCTATATCTTTTACCAATATTACCAGATTCATCATAACTAGTCATAAAATATGAACTTAAATATTTATATAGTTCTTTAGCTTTTTCACTATGGTTCTTTTTAATCAAAGGTAATACATTAACTTTATAAGGCGCTAGAAAAGGATGTATTTTTAATACTTCTCTTACTTCTCCACTTTCTAATTCTTCTTTAGTATAAGCATCTGATAAAACAGTTAAGAATAATCTTTCAACACCCAAAGAAGGTTCAATAACATAAGGTATATATCTCTCATTAGTTTCAGGATCTAAATATGATAGATTTTCACCAGAAAATTTCTCATGTTGTTTTAAATCATAATCCGTTCTACTTGCTATACCCCATAATTCACCAAAACCAAATGGGAAATTATATTCAATATCAGTAGTAGCATTACTATAAAAACACAATTCTTCTTTTGAGTGATCTCTTAATCTTAAATTTTCTTTTTTAATACCTAAATTTAATAAGAAATTATAACAAGCATTTTTATAATAATTAAACCATTCTAATTCTGTACCAGGTTTACAAAAGAACTCTAATTCCATTTGTTCAAATTCACGAACTCTAAATATGAAATTACCAGGTGTAATTTCGTTTCTAAAACTCTTACCAACTTGACCAATACCAAATGGTACTTTTAATCTCATACTTCTTTGAACATTTATAAAATTAGTAAAAATACCTTGTGCTGTTTCTGGTCTCAAATAAATTGTACTCTTTGAATCTTCAGTAACACCTTGGAATGTCTTAAACATCAAATTAAATTGTCTTATATCAGTATAATTAAGTTTACCACATTTTGGACAAACAATATTATGTTCAGTTATATAACTAATTAATTCTTCATTACTCATACCATCACCAGTTATTGAGCCATGTGTAAAATCTTCAATTAACTTATCAGCTCTGTATCTAGTTTTACAATTCTTACAATCAATTAATGGATCAGCAAATGTTGATAAATGACCACTAGCTTCCCATACCCTCGGATTCATAAGAATCGCACTATCTAATTTTACATTATTAATATCTTCTTCAACAAATTTTTTCATCCATGCTTTTTTAATATTATTTTTAAGTTCTGCACCTAAAGGGCCAAAATCCCAAGCATTAGCAAGTCCACCATATATTTCACTACCTTGAAATACAAAACCATATTGTTTTGAATAATTAACTAATTCTTCCATTGTAATTCTTTCCATATATCCTCCTTAAAATAAAAAGACTCTCATTATTTATAGGGACGATATCAATCGTGGTTCCACCCTACTTTATTCTATAGAGAATCTTTGAAATTACATCGCTCCAGTTTTCCACACCATCATCGCGTCATCAAATAAATTATACCATAATTTTATATATTTGCAACATTTATAAAACAAAAAGAACTAAAAGTTCTAGTCACATTTGTTTTCAGCTAAACATCTAACACAATTATATGATTCATCAATCACACCAGTGCTAATAATTATGTTTAAAAGTAATTCTACAATAGGTACTATGAAAAATAATAATCCTGCTGATATAATTCTAAGGAAAAATGTTTTTAAACCAGTTCCAATTTTAGCCTCTTTAGAGAAAACAACTTTGACAAAATCTAACATTCCCATAATTATCAAAATAATTGGTACAACAATTTTTAAAAACATAACAACGATTCTTATTATTTGAACATAAGTACTACCAATTGCTACATCACCGCACATTACCATAATTCCACCTCTAATAAACATTTTACTATATTTTTTTCAATTATTCAAATTTAACTGATATATATTTATAATTTTCATAATTACTTTGAATACTTTTCATTATACTATCAGCAACTTTATTATCATGCTTGTCAGATAAAACAACAACTCTTATTTGATCATCGTTTATTTTAACAAATGAATTTAAACTATAACTCTTTTTTATCATTTCTTCCAATTTTTCTTCTTCACCTCTAGTGATATTTAATTCTTTCAATTTATCATAAGCTTTATTCTTTTCTTCACTAGATGATTCAACACTAGATAATATAAGTCTTAAATCATTCATCATACTTTCCATTTCTTTATCTGATTCTACCCTTAAAGCAGTTAAAATTGTGCTTTCTTCAGTTTTTACTACTGGTTTATTATCAATAATTTTATCACTTGGTACTGTTATATAATAAACAGATAAGGCAATTATTAAACTAAATAAAGTCATAAACCATACACTACGTTTATTTATCATATATCCTCCTATTATCTATTAGAATATATGAAAAAACTAGTTAATTTATAACTAATTTATTTTTAAAGCTTTTACATGTTTATAATCATTTTCATCAATATCATTT
>CAJKKJ010000020.1 GCA_905200435.1 uncultured Bacillota bacterium
GAAAAAATAGAATTCAGGTGAATATGTTAATACTAAAAGTAACTGGTAAACATAATCAGAAGTTTATTCAAAAGTTGTACCAAAATAAAATAAATTTATATAAAATAAAAAAAATATCAAAAGATGTAATATATATTTATATCAAAAAAGATGATTTAGAAAGAGTATTAAAATTAAAAACAATCTATGATGTAGAGGTAGTTGGTTCAACTGGATTTATAAAATTAGAGGAACAATTTAAAAAAAATTTGATTCTTATTATATCTATGTTAATTTGTGTATTAACTATATGTGGTTTAAGTCAAATTGTTTTTGAGGTTGATATAATAACAAATAATAAGAAACTAAAGGAAAATTTAAGTGAAGAATTAAAGAAGAATGGAATATATAAATATAGTTTAAAAAAGAGTTATAAAGAAAAAAATAAAATTAAAAAAGTAATATTAGAAAAATATCGAAGTAATATTGAATGGTTGGAGATTGAAAATGTTGGTACAAAATGTATTTTAAAATTAGAAGAAAGAATTGGAAATGATAAGGATAATGTAAAAGAATTAAGAAATATTGTTGCCAAAAAGGATGCTGTTATTTTAGATGTGAAAGCTAGTCGTGGAATTATTATGAAACGAAAGGGCGAGAGCGTAAAAAAGGGTGATATTATTATAAGTGGAAATATATATTTAAACGAAAATATTAAAGGTACTGTTTCATCTGAGGGTAAAGTAATGGGTGAGGTATGGTATAAAACTAATGTTAGTTTCCCACTTTTCTATTATGAAGAAAAATTAAATGGTAATAAGAGTACAAGGTATAGTATCAAATTTTTTAATAAAGAATTTAATTTGTTTAAGAAGAAAGGAAAAATAGAAAAGAATAAAATATTTGAGAGTAAAATATTTTCTCTTTATAAGAATACTATATATGAAGTAGAAAAGATAGATAATGTATATAATTATGATGAAGCTATTGAAAAAGCTTTGGAACTTGGAAGAAATAATATAAAAAGTAAACTAAATGCCGAAGAATATATTATTTATGAAAAATGTTTGAAAGTTTCTTTAAATGATAGTAAAATAGTATTAGAAGTATTTTATGCTGTATGTGAGGATATTACAGCATACGAGAGGATTGAGCAAATTGGTTAGAGATGTTGTAAGAAATGTAATGGTTCAGATATGGCCGATGGTTGTAATAATTTCTGTTATATTGATATCATTTAGAATAACATATTTAGTAGTTAATCATAAGAAGTTTTATCCATATAAAGAGATACTATTATATGGTTTTGTCTTTTATATACTATGTTTATTCTATGTTGTTACTTTTAAAGATGTTTCTTGGAGTGCGAATAATTTTATACCATTTAAGGAAATATTAAGATATGAAATAACAAGTGAAGCTTTTTATAGAAATATAATTGGTAATATGTTCATGTTTATGCCACTTGGTTTTTTTGCAGGTTATATTTTAAAACTTCAAAATGTTAAACCGGCTTTATTAATTTCTTTTATTGTTTCAATATCAATTGAACTTACCCAATTATTTATTGGACGAGTGTTTGATATTGATGATATTATGTTAAATGTTATAGGTGGTACACTTGGCTATTTTCTTTATAAAATAATAAATTATATACAAGATCATATGCCAAAGATATTTCAAAATGTTATTATTTATAACATACTAATTATAGTACTTGTAATTGTACTTATTATGTATTTATTAAAAATCATTAATATTTCTGGACTTTAGTATAAGTGATTTGATATAATTGAGGTGTGATTGTTATGAGTATAGGAATTTTTAATAAGACAGAAGAAAAAATTGATAAGAGTTTTGTGAGAAAGGTTGCAAAATATACTTTAAAAAAAATGAGTGCTAGTGATGGTGAAGTAAATATTGTCTTTGTTGGTTTAGATGAAATCCATGAAATAAATAAGACTTATAGAGGAGTAGATAGACCAACAGATGTTATTTCATTTGCTTTAGAAGATAATGATGATATATCTGTTTATGATGCTAGAGTTCTAGGAGATATTTATATTTGTTTAGATAAAGTACATGAACAAGCTAAGGAATATGGACATAAAGAAGAAAGAGAAATGGCTTTTTTGATTGTTCATGGATTATTACATTTACTTGGATATGATCATATGGAAAAAGAAGATGAAAAAATAATGTTTGGCTTGCAAGAGGAGATTTTAAATGAAATGGGGATTACAAGATAAAGAAATAAGAAGTGGTATAAAGGGGAATCATTTTGTAAGATATATAAAGAGTTTTGGAAATGCTTTAAATGGTATATTATATGCTATAAGATATGAACATAATTTTATAATTATAATAAGTGCGATTATAATTACCACTATACTTGGTATTTTATTTAATATAAGTATGATAGAATGGTGTTTTGTAATTGTGTGCTACGGACTTGTATTTGGGTGTGAACTTATTAATAGTGCTTTAGAAGCTACTGTTGATTTGGTAACACTTGAAAGAAAGCCACTTGCTAAAATTGCGAAGGATTGTGCGAGTGGCGCAACATTGATATTTTCAATAATGTCTTTAATAATTGGTTTATTAATATTTATACCAAGAATAAAATGAGGTGGAAAAATGAGTGTAATTGCTAGTTTAATAGCGGGTTTGTTTTTAATAAGTGGGGTACTTTTATCTTTTGGGTTTAGAAAAACTGATAAATTTATTCAATTTATGATGGCGAGTACTTTAGGACTTGGAGCATCTTTGATAATGGTTGAATTATTACCTGATTCAGCAAGTGGAATTGGTGAAGCATTTAATGGTTCTCATAAGTTACTTTTATTATTAGGATATATAATTATGGGATTAATAATTATGAAAATGTGTGATATTTTTATTCCTGATCATGAATTAAAAAAAGATAATAAAAAAAATCATTATCTTCATTTGGCTTTAATTATAAGTTTACCAATTATGATATATAATATAATTGTTGGCATGAAAATAAATATATCTAGTCATCCATTTATGTTAAGTTTTGGACTTGGATTTTGTAATATATTATTTGGTTTATTATTATCAGGTTTATTTTCTAAAACATTAAATAAAAAAAATCTAATAATTACAATTAGTTTAATTAGTTTATCGGTTGTAATTGGTACTTTATTTCATATGTTTTTAGATAAATATTTAAATGTAACAGATGGTTTGATGACTTTGATTGGAACTGTTAATTTGGGAATGATTATTTATGTCATTTTAGGAGAATTATTTTTAAATTTATTAAAAGCAAAAGATACATATATAACAATACTTGGAATAGTTTTTGGAACAATATTACTATTTATTAGTCATTTGTTCTACTTATAGGAGGAAATATGACACCACATATAAAAGCTTTAAAGGATGAAATTGCAGATACTGTTTTAATGCCAGGTGATCCTAAGCGAGCTAAATTTATTGCAGAAAATTATTTAGAAAATTATAAACTTGTAAGTGATGTGAGAGGAATACTTGCTTATACAGGTTATTATAAAAATAAAAAATTAACAATTATGGCATCTGGTATGGGAAATGCTAGTATGGGGATATATTCATATGAATTATATAAGTTTTATGATGTAGAAAATATCATTCGTATTGGTTCTTGCGGAGCTTATAGTCCTAAATTAAATGTATATGATGTATTACTTGTAAATTCTTGTTATTCAGAATCTACTTATGGACTAGTTCAAAATGGTGATACTGATAATATTTTATATTCTAATAGTGATTTAAATGATAAAATATTAAAATTAGGTTATAATATTATTGTTGGCAGGGTTCATTCATGTGATGCTTTTTATAATAATTTGAATATAAATGAACTATATGAAAAACATGAATGTTTAGCAGTTGAAATGGAGTCGTTTGCTCTATTTCATAATGCTAAAGCTTTGAATAAAAAAGCTGCTTGTTTGCTTACAGTATCAGATTCATTGGTTACTGGGGCTTCTTTAGATGCAGAAGCAAGAGAAAAAAGTTTTAAAGAGATGATCGAAATCGCACTAAAATCAGTATTATAAATACTGACTTTTTAAAAGGAGGGAAAAATGAGATTACATACTTTAAAAACAGATAAATTTAAAACTGTTTATATAAGGGTTGATTTTAGAAGAAAAATCAAAAAAGAAGAAATAACTAAGAGAAATATACTTGCTGATATGTTAAATAGGGGAACTAAAAATTATCAGACTGAAAGAGAAATGATTATTCAAAGTGAAGAATTATATAATGCTAATTATGGGTATAATGTATGTTCATCGGGTAATTATTCAATAATGAGTTTTAGTATAACATCATTAAGTGATAAATATACTGAAAGTGGTAATTTAGAAAAAGTAATTAAATTTTTAATGGACATGCTATTTAATCCCAATGTTAATAATAAATCATTTGATGAGAAAACACTTAATTTGAGTAAAAATTATATTAGAAAATATATAGAAGATATTTATGATAGTCCAAGAAGATATGCCAGATCGAGAATAAGAGAAATAATGAGTCCAAATAGTCCTTTTTCTTATCATCAAGATGGCTATATTGAAGATTTAGAAAAAATTGATGGCCATAATTTATATGAGTATTATTTAAATGTTTTAAAAAATGATGTTGTTGATATATATGTAATTGGTGAGTATGGTAATTTAGATATTTTAAATAATTATTTTAAAGAAAGTAAAGAAAAAAAATTAAATCATATTATTGAACATAAAAAATATAGGACAAGTTTAAAAAAAGTTGTTGAATCAAGAAATGTTAGACAAAGTACTTTTGCTTTGGGATGTAAAATTGAACCAATGGATGCTTTTGAAATGCAATATGTTGCTAGTATATATTCCTTTATATTAGGTGGTTCTCCTGATAGTAAATTATTTACAAATGTAAGAGAAAAGAATTCTTTGTGCTATAGTATTTCAAGTATGATCGCACCTGTTACAAATAGTATGTTTATATATGCTGGAATTGATAAGAAAGACTATAGAAAAGTATTAAAAGAAACTATAAATCAAATAGATGCTATGAGTAAGGGAGAATTTACAGAAAAAGATATTGAAAATGCTAAAGCAACTTATAAAAGTAGTTTAAAAGAAATATATGATTCTTTAGTTAGTCTTGCTAGTACAATTGCAAGTATGGAATATTTAATGTATGATTCGTTAGAAGATAGAATTAAAAAAATTGATATGGTTACTAAAGATGATATTATTAAATTGAGCAAAAAAATTAAATTAGATTCTGTTTATTTATTAAAGGGGGTATTAGATGAAAACAATTAATTTATCTCATTTAGATTTAAATATGTATTATGAAAAAATAAATGATTTAGATGTTTATGTTATTCCTAAAGAAAAGCAAGAAAGTGTATATGCTGTTTTAACAACTAATTATGGTTCTATTCATAATAAATTTATTTTAGATGATAAAGAAATAGTTATGCCTCTTGGTGTTGCGCACTTTTTAGAACACAAAATGTTTGAAAGTGAAAATGGTGTTGATCCTTTTAGTTTTTATGCGGAAAAAGGAGCAGATGCTAATGCTAGTACATCATATTTTAAAACTAGTTACTTATTTTCTGGAAGTGATAATTTTAAAGAGAATTTGAAATTTTTACTTGAGTATACTAACAAGCCTTACTTTACTAAAGAAAATGTCCAAAAAGAACAAGGAATAATTGGACAAGAAATAGAGATGGTAAGAGATGATCCTTATAGAAGAATGTATGAAGAAATAATGAGTAATGTATTTATAAATCATCCTATTAAAGATTCAGTAATTGGATCAAGAGAAAGTATTGCAAAAATTACAGAAGATGATTTATATACAATTTATAAGTGCTTTTATAGAAATTCTAATATGTTTTTGGTTGTTACAGGTAATGTTAAATATAAAGATGTATTTGATATTGTTAAAAAATATAGAAATGATGTTAAAGAAAAAGTTAATGTTAAAAAAATAAAATATGATGAACCAGATAGAGTAAATAGGGAATCTAGTACTTTAATTATGGATGTTACGATTCCTAAAGTAAGTATGTCATATAAAATAAATATTGATTCTTTAAAACTTGATGTAATTAATATTATGAGTTATGCTAGTATTTACTTAAATAGTAAATTTGGGGGAGCTTCAATTTTTAATGAAAAATTAAAAAACATGGGGATTATATCAGAAACTTGTGGATTTGATTATGATGTTATAGATAATCATTTGGTATTAACAATATTTGGTGAAAGTAAAGATTATAATGAATTACTTGAATATATTGAAAGAGAAATACATAATACTAGTTTTGATGAAAATACATTTTTTAGAAGTAAAAAAGTTTTAAAGAGTAACTTAATATATATGAGTGAAAATATATATTCAATGAATGATAGTATTACTACTTCTATTATAAAATATGGTAAATATGAAGATAGATATAATATTATTGATAAATTAAATATTAAAGATTATGAGTTATTTATTAATAGTTTAAATTTTGATAATAAATCAAGTTTAATTATAAAAAAACAGATTAATTTAATAAAAAATTGACTTTAGTTAGATTATATAATATAATTTATTGTAGTTATGGAGGAAAACATGTTAAAAATTATATTAATTATAGTATGTATATTACTTATTGCAATAGTTTTATTACAAAGTGGAAAGGCAGAATCTGCTGCTGGAGCATTTACAGGTGGTAATGAAAATTTATTCGCGAATAGAAAAGAACGTGGTGGAGAACTATTTATAAGTAGATTAACTTTTGTTCTTGGAATGATATTTTTTATTCTTTGTATGTACATTGGATTCTAAAACATAGTAAAGTTGCTATGTTTTTCTTTGACTTGAAGTTTAATTATGATATAATAGTAGAGAAAAGAAGTAAAGGAAGTAAAAAAGATGAAAAATAAAAAAAGAAAAATTATAGGTAATGCATGTATTTTAATATCAATAATATCAATAATATTAACAATTGTTTTTTTTGTGTATTTAATTAACTTGGATATGATACCTAATAAGTATTTAATTATGTTAGGGGGAATTATTGGTGTTATTTATATATTGATGCTACTTTTAATTGTACCTAAAAAAATTAAAACACCTTTAAAAATAACAAGTACTTTAATTATGCTTATTGTATCTGGAATATTATTTTATTCCGGTGTTGTTTATGTTGATAAATTGATTAATTTTTTAGATAAGATAGATAATTCTATTGTCCAAAAAGAAACATATTATGTTGTTGTTTTAGAAAGTAGTAGAGTTGGAAAAATTGATGAATTAAAAGATAAAAAAATAGGTTATTTGGAAAGTGATGCTTCTAAAAAAAATACTGATAAGGCTTTTAATTTGTTAAATACAAAAATCACTTATGGAAAAGTAGTATATAAAGATATTGAAGAAATGTTAGATAATTTAAATGATGGCATTGTTGATGGATTATTACTTAATGAATCAGCTTATAACTTGATTAATTCTGATTTAGCATATTTAGGAATAAAGGTAAAAAAAATAGATACTTTACATGTTTTAGTTGAAACTAGTGATATTGTAAAATATGTTGATGTAACCAATACACCATTTAATTTATATATTGCTGGTGGTGATGCATATGGCTCTATTGGATATGTTACAAATACCGATGTAAATATGGTAGCAACCGTTGATCCTATTAATAATAGAGTTTTATTGACTTCTGTACCAAGGGATTACTATGTTGAATTACCTGGTAAGGGTGCGAAGGATAAATTAACGCATGCTGGATATTATGGTATTGAAACATCTGTTAAAGCAATGGAAGAATTACTTGATATAGAAGTAAATTATTATGCTAAAGTTAATTTCTCTACTGTTGAAAAGGTAGTTGATGCTATAGGTGGTGTTGACATATACAATGAAGTAACATTTGATGAGCATGCTTTTCATGAATATACTTTTGAAAAAGGTAATTTACATTTAAACGGCCATCAAGCTTTGGCTTATGCAAGAGAAAGAGATGCTTATGCTGCAGGAGATGTTCAAAGAGTTAAAAATCAACAAAAAATATTAACGGCAATTATTAAAAAAATGACATCTTCTACAACCTTAATAAGTAATTTTCCTAAGTTACTTGATAGTGTAAGTGAGAATCTTAATACAAATTTGGATAATAAAAGTATGTCAAAACTTGTTAAAAAACAATTGAACGATATGAAGACTTGGACAATTGAAATTCAAAATTTAACAGGTTATGATTATTATACTTATAATACATATAGTTATCCTAATTTACAGTTATATGTAATGGGTCAAAATGAGGATTCTGTAAAAAGTGCAAGAAATAAAATAAAAGAATTTTTAAATAATAAGTAAAAAAATAAATTTGTTATAATTTATTTATAATAATTATTAAAAATATAGATTATATTGTCGAAAAATGTTATACTTGTATGAGGGAAAAAGGGATTAAGCATTTAAGAGGAGATATCATGA
>CAJKKJ010000021.1 GCA_905200435.1 uncultured Bacillota bacterium
AATTAATTTACAAATAACTTCCATTAACCAACCAATCATTGAATAAATAATAAACGAAATAAATAAAATTTTTAAATTCATAATACACCTCAAAACAAATAAAGAGACATATAGTCTCTATTCAGTTATAATTTTCTTAATATCATTTACATGTTTTTTGAAAATTATCATATTCGTTAGTACAGAAATTGAATAGACAATTAATACAATTCCCATGTAAAGAGTTAAGGCAACTGCACTATCTGATGGATATACAATCATAAGTACTCCACAAACACATGCAAGTAATGATAATACAAATGCAAGTATCATACTATTACTATATTTCATTAATTTCAAAGCAATTTGCATATTAACGATTTCATTTACAATAATATATGTTCCAATAATTATTGGTATAAGTATTTGAATAATATTATTGTGTAGTAATAATATTGAACCAAGTATTAAAAATATAACTCCTAGTGTAATAAATTGTGTGTAAAATATTCTTGCTTTATAATCAGTAACCAAAATAATACCAAAAAGTAACATTATACCAGCTATTATGTAAGATATTACATTTAATGATACATTTGGGAACCAAACTAAAAGTACACCTGCTATTAAAGATAACAATGAAAATACAATCATCATCCAAAATAGCTTATTAATTTTTTTTAGCATATAAATTCACCTTCCATAATTATATTGTACTAACAATATAATTTTATCATAGATAAATTATAAAATAAACATCATTTTTACATTTTTTGTTGAATTTCTATTGCTACTACTCCATATTTCTCTTGTTCTTCTTTAGAATAATACTCTTCCATATCTTTATAGCTACATTCTTCGTCTTTTTCATAGCCTAATTCTTGTTTATCAAAGTCATTATATAAATCTTTAAAATTAGCATAAAGGTGCAAATACATAACTTCTACCTTTAATTCCTCTTGAGTTTCTATATTTGTAAAAATAATTGTATCTCCAACTTCAATTAATTTTCTTTTTTCATCATATAATCTTAATTCTTGTTTTTTCTTACCACTTTTAATTAACTCAAATGGTTTGTTTTTTAATTTCATTCTATGTTCCATAGTCCTAATTTTCCTTTCATTGGTATTGGTTTATCATACTTTTTTATATTTTCTAGTTTCCATGCATATTTTTCTACATGATTGCTTTTACCATATACTACATTATCTATTTTTCTTAAATTTTGGTTAAATTCTTCATCAACTAATATACAATCAGTTAATTCTGCTTCACCAATTATTGATCCACTAACACAATTTAATTTATAATCTTTAAATCTTGATAACATTTCTTTTTAAATTTTTTGACTTGTATGAATTAATATTTTCCCTCTATAATTTGTTTTCCATGATCTAAATTCGTATTTTTTATAGCCATTAATAATTAAACTAGCCCATGGTTCTCTTATTGTTAATACTTTCATTTTTTCCCTTTTAAATACTCTTTTAGTACTTCTATTGTATCAATAGTTGCACCAATTCTTGTACCAGTTTTTAATGAATCTTCTAATACATTTATAATTTTATTCTTATTCAAATATACAAGTTCAAAATTGTTTTTCTTTTCTTCTTCTGTTAATTTTATTTTACTTAAATCAATTTTTATTTTACCTTCATATATATAGTAATTTGCAAGTGATAATGTATTTATTCCTTTTTTTGGATAATCCTTATTTAGATGTTTTATTTGCATGAATTTTTTTAAAGGAATTTCTAAACATGTTCCGCATTCTTCTTCTATTTCTCTTTTTAAGCATTCTTCATCTGTTTCATTATCTTCAACATGTCCACCTATAAAGAAATAATCTCCTGCTGAATGCGCGAGTAAGAATTCATTTTCATTTACTATTAGTAATTTAACTCTTTTTGTTATTTTTTTTATATCATCAAGTTTTAAATTATCTTTATTTTTTATTTTTTCAATCATACTTTTTCCTCAAACATACTTAATATTGCTTTTTCATATATTTTTTGAGCGATTTCTATTCCATATTCATCCATTAAATTTTTCATCATTACGCCACTATTTATTTCTAAGATCATATATTTGTTATCTTTTGTTTTAATTATATCAATACTACAAAAGCCTATATTGAATACTTGGTTTACTATCTTTTCAATATTTTCTTTATCTTCATTACTTATTTCAAAACTTGCTCTTGCTCCGTGTGATAGATTAAATTTCCAATTGTATATATATTTTTCGTCTTTATTTAATATCCTATCTAATTTTTTATCTTCAATATTTTTGAAATAACTTGGATTAAATTTTATTAGTAGTTCTTTTATACTTTCTTTACCATTTCCATATACTACTGGTAATTCTTTTTTATAAATTAATTCAATATTACCATTTAAGATAATAGCTCTATATTCATTGGTTATATCATAAAATGGACATATACTATACATACTTTTTTGTTTTAAACTTAAAAATTTATTTGTTAGTGTTTCTATATCTGTTATTCTGTCTACATTATTTCCACATGTACCAGAATTAATTTTAAAAACAATATCATGATTATATTTGTTGAATAGATTTGTTACATACTCTAAAGTATTATGGCCTATCGCATAATCATTTGTATTTAATGGACTATAGACTATATTGTATTCACATACTGGAATATTTTGTTGTTTTAATATTTCATATGTTCCATATTTATCATCTAGTATTTCCCCTAATGCATGATTATTATTATCAAATTTATATCCTGTTATAAATTTTTTTTTATTGTTTTTTTCGAGTATAATTAACCATTCATCTGATAGTATATTTATTTTTATTCCATTTTTATCACATATTTCTTTTATGATATTGTGAAAATTATTCATTATCAAAATCCCTCTTATTTTCATAATTGGTAATAATTACTTCTTCGACTTTTCCTCTTTTTTTACCATTTGAATTTATGTTTCTTTTTGCTTCTATTATATGAATATTATATCCTTTGTATAAATCGTTTATTAAGCTTGTATTATGATTTGAAAGCATAACGTATGCTCCTTTTTTATCTAATTCTTTAAATACTTTTGCTAGTCTTATTTGTTCATTTCTATCGAATCCTTCTTCTGTGTAGCTATTAAAAGTTGATGTATCTGAATCATATGGTGGGTCAAAGTAAATAAAGTCTTTTGCTTTTACATCTTTTACTGCTTCTTCAAAATCTATACTTAAAATCTTTATGTTATTCATTGTTAAGTAATTGCTTACTGTTATTAAATTACTTCCTTCATATGTATTTACTTTTGTTTTTTTACCAAATGGAACATTGAATTCATTTTTTTTGTTTACTCTATATAATCCATTAAAGCATGCTTTGTTTAAATAAATTGTTCTTGCTGCTTTTGTGTAATCAGATAATCTATCATATGCTTTTTTATTTTTATCTTTATTTCTTATTTCGTAATAAAATTCTTCTGAATGTTCTGCTTCATAATGATTTAATAAGTTACACATTTTTTTAAATTTTTCTTCATCACATAGGCATCTATATACATTCATTAGTTCTTCATTTGAATCGTTTATAACAGCATTTTTTGGTGATAATTCAAATAGTAAAGCTCCACCACCTATAAATGGTTCGTAGTATGTATTGAATTCATCTGGAACGTAATTTTTTAATTTTTCTATGATTTGTCTTTTTCCTCCTGCCCATTTTACAAATGGTTTTCCTTTAAACATTTTATCTCCTCCGTTTTTGATTATATCATTATTTTGTCATTTTTAAAAGGCCTTTTGGGCCTTTATTTTAATTCTATTATTCTTCTATACAAGCATTCATTAGAGTTATTATACTTATATAATCATTATTGCTTAATTTTTCTATAAATATTAATTTTCTGTATTCATAATCTATACTTCTTATATGCTCACATAAGACTGAACCATGTATTTTAGTTGTATCTTCTAATTTATAATGGGTGGGAAATTCTTTATCATTTGATGTAATAGGACATACTATGGCCATTTTTGTATTTTTATTAAATACATTATTGCTGATTACAACTGCTGGTCTAATACCTGATTGTTCATGGCCTTTAGTTGGTTCTAAATTTAAATATACAATATCCCCTTGTTCTGGTATGTATTTTTTTACCATATTTCTTTTCCTACACTTTCATCCCATGAAAATTCTTTTGATAAATTTTTTCCTTTATATTCTTTAAATTTTTCTTCAAGAGACACTTTCTTTTTTTCTGGAATACTTATGATAATTTTTTTATTTACTTCTTCTATATTTAATATATCATTTGTTTTTATATTTAGGGATTTTAGAATATTTCTAGGAATTCTTATTCCATCTGAATTGCCCCATTTTTGAATTCTTATTTCCATTATATCGCCTCATCAATAGTATATACATTGTTTATACATTTGTCAATATTTTTTTTATTTTTAAAAGGCCTTTTGGGCCTTTATTTAAAATCCACTACATTTATTGCATTCATTATTTACAACTACATTTTCTTCTGAACATGTATACTCTGGTCTATATGTATGATTGTAAATATGTTTGTTTACAACATGTGTATGAATTGGGCATACATGTGGTACTTCATGATAGAATTCTTTTTCAACACATTTTGTAATTGTAGGTTCGATTACTTCATTTTGACGGCATGGATCCATATTTTGATTACATCCACATCCATAGTTTCTTCTTCCAAAACCAAATAACATAAAAACCTCCTAACTACTTTATAGTATGAGGATTTAATTTTTTTTGTATGAGCAAATAACTATAATATTTATTTTTTTATATTATTCTATTTCATAGTTTAATAATTTTTCTATTTCTTTTTCTACATTTTCTGGCGCAGTTGTATTAATAACATTAACTACACCAATTATATTAGGAACAACTTTAACCCCACCAACATTATATCTAAGGTTTTCTTCATCACTTGTATTTCTCTTTAATATCTTATTCATTTCAATTATCATATTTTTAGTTAATAACTCATCTACATTATCTAACATATAATCAAATAATTTAAAATGATTTTTTGATTCAATTAAGTCATCTAATTTAATTAAATCATCAATTTTAGGAACAAATGAAGATGTATCAAATATTGCTTCAGTTTGTTCAATAGTTACTTTACTTCCTTCTATTTTATTTGAATTATAAGCAAAATTAACCTGAGAATAATGATATATATTACCTTTAAATTTAGATTCTTTTTGGTTAATTAGTTCATTTTTAATTTTATTTTTTAATTGTTTCAAATTAATCATAATATTTGTTTTTTTATCCATTCCATTATTATATTTACTATATAATCTATGTCTTCTTCAGTTAAAATTTTATTTTTATCAATATGGTGCCATTTTTCTAGACAGGTTCTACAACAAGTAGCAGTTGCATGTTGAGCGATAAAAACAGGATGTCCATGTGTTGGTGTTTGTTTTCCATCTTTTACAACTCTTATATCTTTGAGTCTTTGATTAACAAAATCATATGCATGTTCTTTTATTTTTTCTAATGATTTTTTTTCTATATATTTTTTATCTTTTTCTTTTAAGTTAAAACTACTTCTAAATTTTGATCTAGATAGTTTATATAATATATCATCTGTTTTCATATTAAAATGGTAACTTCATATTTCCATTTTGAAGTCTTTTCATCATCTCTTTCATTTGTTCAAATTGTTTTAAAAGTCTATTTACTTCTTCAACACTTCTTCCTGAACCTTTTGCGATTCGCATTTTACGACTTGCCTTTAGTACTTCTGGATGTCTTCTCTCATATGGTGTCATTGATAGAATAATTGCTTCTACGTGCGCTAGGTCTTTTGGATTTATTTGAACATTATTTAATCCCATCTTATTTGCTCCTGGCATTAATTTTAGTAAGTTTTCAAGTGGACCTAATTTTTTTATTTGGTTCATTTGTTTTAAAAAGTCTTCTAAATCGAATTTGCCTTTCTTCATTTTTTTTGCTAATTCTTCAGCTTCTTTTTCATCTATTATTGATTCTGCTTTTTCAACCATTGACATTAAATCGCCCATATCTAGTATACGGCTTGCCATTCTGTCTGGATAAAATTCTTCTAGACCATCTAATTTTTCACTTGTTCCTATAAATTTTATTGGTATATGAGTTAGATGTCTAACTGATAATGCTACACCACCTTTAGTATCACCATCTAGTTTTGTTAGAATCGCACCTGTTAAGTTTAATTTTTCATTGAAACCATTTATTACATTTATGGCATCTTGACCAATCATACTATCCAGTACCAATAATATTTCATCTGGTTTTACACTATCTTCTATATTTTTTAATTCATTCATTAATACTTCATCAATGTGCAAACGACCAGCTGTATCTATTAATACATAGTCATAATTGTTTTCTTTAGCGTATTTGATAGCATTTTTACTTGTTTCAACGGGATTATTTTTTCCTTCTTCATATACTTCGATATTTAATTCTTTTCCTAGTTGTTTTAACTGGTCTATAGCAGCTGGTCTATAGATATCACATGCTACTAATAATGGCTTTTTTTTGTATTTTTTTCTTAGTAGATTTGCTAGTTTTCCGATTGTTGTTGTTTTACCAGATCCTTGTAAACCAACTAGCATTAAAACTGTTGGATTACCATTAATTTTTAAATCTTCTTTATCGCCACCCAGTAGTTCTACTAGTTCGTCTTTTAATATTTTTACGAATACTTCTCCTGGGTTTAAAGATGCTTTTACTTCTTCACCTAGTGCTTTTGTTTTTACATCTTCAATAAATTCTTTTACGACTTTATAATTGACATCCGCTTCTAGTAAAGCTAATCTAATTTCTCTTGTTACATCACTTATATTTTCTTCGGTTATTTTTCCGTACCCTTTTATTTTCTTTATTGCGTTTTGTAATCTTTCTCCTAATGACTCAAACATTTTAATCACCCTCCTTTTAATTTTAGCAAATAATTATTAAAAAATAAAGGTTTTTATGAAAAAAAGAGTTTTGTGAACTCTAATTTATTTTTTTACTTTTGTATTGTCTTCTGAATATAGAAGTGGATTATATACTGTACCTGTAAACCATACTTCTTCTGTTTTTTTATCTCTTATTATAAACATATATGGTTTATCAAATGTTAAATCTATTTCTTCTACTGGAACATCATAGTAATAATCAAATGTTCCACCTGATCCTTTTCCGCCTGCATATGTAACAGCTGAAGCTTTTATGCCATCTTGAGTAAATTCTATATTTGATTTATGGGAAACTTTATTTATGTATAAATCATCTGATGTAATGTTCTTTAAATCAGCTTTTCCACTTTCAAATACATTTTTAATTCCTAGAGTTTTTAAATCATTCATTAAATCTAATTCGTAATCGAACTTAAATTTTGGAATAAAGCCTGTTATTTTTGTAACAACACCATCCTTAAAATTGTTTAATTCAATTTTCTTTAATTGTCCTAGTAATGTATTTATATCCTGAACTGTTATATTTTTTACATACTCATCTAAATCTTGATTTAATGGCATAATTCCAATATATTCTAATTGTTTGCCATTATATTCTTTTAGAGATTTTGCGAATGCTTTTATATTTTCATCGGTGTAAAATGAAAAGTCTGTGCTTATATCTATTTTTTTATAATTAGAATTTATTTCCTCAATATAATCATCTAGGTATAGTTCAAATAATTCTTCATCTGTTTTATTATCTCTATCGTATATATCTTTGATTGTTAAATTGTATTCATTTAGATATTTGATAAGTTCTTCTTTAACTGTTTTTCTTATATTGCTTTCTCCAAGTACATTTACAATATCATATCTATTAACGGATGCAATTATTTCCATACCTGATATTTTTTTATCCATATCTTTAAATTCTTTTTCGGTTACTTCATCTGGTCCATACCAATAGAATTTTTCATGTTTATAATTTACACCAACAGGGCTATCGGGATATGTGTGGATGAATTTATCTTCCCATTCCATATCAATTGCAAGAGCATTGATTAGAATTAAATCTTCTTCTGATATATCATCAAATAGATTATTTATTAAACCTAATGTTTTATTATTTACCCATTCATTTATGTTTACTGGTGACATAAATGAATCTATTATTACTTCAGCATTATATTTATCTACTAAAGATGTTTTATAATTGTTATTTATTTTATCTTTATATATTTCTTTAATAAATATAGCATTTGCTAGAGAGATATTTTTACTGTTTTCATATTTATTTGTTTTATAATTATAAATTATATCTAGTATTTGCTTTTTGGATTCTCCTTCTGCTCCTTCAGCTAGCATTGAAAGAGCATATTTTATAGAAAGTGGGCTATAAACTTTATTTTCTTTTTTATTTTCTAGTTGTAAAAAATATAAATCAAATGGTTCTAGTGAATTACTTTCTATTGAATAAGCTAGCTTTTCTTTAGTTATTGGAACATCATATTTTTTTTCTTCTTTATTAATTTTTAT
>CAJKKJ010000022.1 GCA_905200435.1 uncultured Bacillota bacterium
TTCTGTAAAGAGTATAACTTCTAATTTTGTATCGGATTCTATTGATACACTTGCTTCTTCTTTCTTGATGCAAGGAACTAAATTAGCACTTCAAAAAGGTAGCGAGTTTGTTAATAGTAAATACAATTCTTATATTGATAAAAAAAATGGTTCTGATGTAAAAGTTGATAAACCTGAATTGACTTATACATATAATGGAATATTACGTGATTTAAAAGATAGCTATAATTCTGGTGAAATTAGTTATGGTGAGTATATTAAATATAAAGATGCTATGACTCTTAATTATACATATAATATGGGAGATATTATGTTTAACAGTTCTAAAAATGCTGTTAATACTAATAAGGAAGCTTTAAAGGTTTATGAAAAATCGGGATTTAAAGGATTCTTTGATTTTTTAGCAAAGAACACAACAAAAATTGAAACTGATTTATACAATGTAAGAAATACGGTGAAAAGTAAGCCTGATAATGTTGTTGAATTGGATGATAATAGTTATGTTGTTGATAACTCTAAACCTAATAGATTACAAAGATTAGAAGGTCCTTTAAGTGAGGAAAATCTTGCTGTTTATGAAGCTGATTCAGATTTAAGGGTGCAACTTAAATCAAAAGCAGATGAGCTTACTAGAAGAGCTGTTAAAGGTTTGACACTTTATAAAAATACTCTTTTATATAATGAGAGCAAATTTGATTTTGGACCAATTATTAAACGAGCTGAAGAGTCTATTAATAGGGGAGACTTTAGAGAAATATATACTGCTTGTAATGCTGCTTTAAATAGTAGACTAAGTAATGGTTTAACTATTTATGATTATGCAAAAAGAATGGGAATGAATGCTATTCCTCTTGCTATAAATAAAAGCATGAGAAATTCTGCATTCTTTAGGCAATATAAATTTTATGGTATAAGACAAGATGTATTGAGTTATTCAAGGATTACATCAGATGTGGATAATGTTGTTGAAAGATATTTTCCACATTTAAGTGAAGTTAAAAAAGTTGCCTTGTTGCGCAACACTAAAGGAATGTGTACTTATGCTTCTGTTGCTGGAAGTATTATGGCAGCATTTAAAAAACTACCTTATGGTGATATTATTTATGAAGGTGTATTTGGGTATCCACTTGAAACTAAACTAAAAGATGGTAGTGTTATTTTAAATGATAGTCCTTTGCTTTTGGATTTATATTGTTTTGCAAATAAAAATAATTCAACTATTTTTAGTGATGATAATGTTGAAATTGGAAAATATTATTTTTGCCGTAATGCAGGTAGAGATAATGCTGTTATTACTCACTTTTTGAATCAGTATTTTCCTGGTATAAGTGTTACAGAGACAATAAGTATACCAAAATATTTTGAGCCTTCAGAAATTGCTGATTTGTTTTTAAAACATGATTATTCTATTTTAGGACTAGCACCTTATGAAGATAATAATATTGCTGAAAACATTTTTTCTAAAATTAACTTTTATAATGCAGCTGGTTTTAAAAAGCATACTCTAAGATCTACTGGCCATAGCGCTATTATTTCAGGCTTTGATTATGATAACATGGAATTAAATCTTAGTTCTTGGGGACAACATATTTATGTAAAAGTTGATGAAATTGTTAAAAATTTTAGGCTTAAAAAAAGTAATCCAACTGGTCAAATGCGTATAATTGGGCTTGATTTTGATTTTGGACCTGTTATTAAAAATGGTGTTGGCTATTTTATAGAACATCTTATGAATTCAGGAAATTTTAATACTAGTGTATTAAGAAACCTTGATTATTCTGCTATTCAACAACCAACTTCTTGTGGTTTAAAGCTTGGTGAACTTATTCAGAGGTATGTTATAGCACGTGCTAAGAATCATACACTTACAACACATGATACTCTTGATTTACCTCTTCCTATTTTAACTAGTGATATTTATCCTGGAAAAGGTTTTATAAGTTATATTAATGAACTTTGTCCTGAGAAACCTACAACTAGTTATAATCCTGGATATGAATTGTATGAAAAGAAAATAATTCTTAATCCTATTTATAGACCTAAACTTATATCTAATCCTTCTAGTAAATCTTCTAGACTTTCTGAATTATTCAAAAATGGATATAAGGTATTTAGAAATGGTATTAATTATCATGTTGCTAGAGAAAGTGTTTTAAATGCTCAAAATTTTATTGATCATGGCAATTTTAATCCTATTTTGAAGTCGCCTAAATCTTTACTTGATTCTAAGCTTGATAATGGTATGACTGTTTATGAATATGCTGTAAGTAAAGGTATGAAAGAAATCCCAGAAGCTATTAATATTATGAAGAGAGAAAGTATTATTAGACCTTTCTATTCTAAATATAAGTATTTTGGTGTTAGACAAGATATTCTTGAGAGTAGTGATTTAACTGATGATTTATCAAGTATTATTGATGGTTATTTTCCTGGATTGTCTGATGGTGATAAAGTTCCTTTATTAAAAAGAGCTGAAGGCATGTGTACATATGCTAGTATTGTACAAGGTCTTATGCAGAAGTATAAATCTATGCCAAATGGTGAGTTGTTATATGAACTTACTTTTGGATATCCAATGGAAACTGTTGAAGATGGTAAAAAAGTTTTAAATGAAAAACCTATTTTGTTGGATTTATTCTGTTTTGCTAATGGAAAAAATCGTATTTTTGATGAGAATAATGAAATTTATACTTTCTTTAGTGATGATAAGTCTGATACTAGTATAGTTAATTCTTTCCTTAGCAAACATGGTGCTTCTATCCAAATGGATGAAACTTTTTATAGTATCGAAGCAATAAAAAGTGCATTTATTTATAATGATGTTGCTGTTTTGAATGTTTATGACAATACTAAAAATAGAGGTTTAATTGATAGAAATTTACATAGAGCTATTTATTATCGAATGAATGGAAGTAAAGATGTTATTTTGAGAAATGGTGGACATTCTAGTAATATCGTTGGTATTGATTTAGAAAATGGACGAGTATATGTTTCTTCTTGGGGAACTGAAGGCTATGTTAAATTGTCTGAACTTAATGCTGCTAATTTAAATAACGATGAAAATGGGGAACTTTTTGTTTCGACTGTTAATTTTAGATTAACTGGTGATGTTCAGAAAAAAATTAGTGACTATGTTATTAATGGTATTAAAAATAATGATTTAGATAAAATTGATGGACAACTTGTTATTGATAGTAAGTATGCGCCTTTAATTGCTAGAACTTTAATTGATAGCGCTAAAGCTGGAACTCTTGATCCGGATATTCTTAAGAAGATTCCACAATCTTTGCTTCTTCAAAAGGTTGATGGTACGTCATTAATTCAATCTTTACTTGAAAATTCTCATGGCAATCGTTCCTTGTTTATTGATGCTATGAAAGATAAGTTGAGTACTAGTACTTTAGCTGATATTAATTCTTATGTATATGGTGGTTTTGGTTTAGAAGATGCTTCTAATAATCCATTAGCGGCTTATATATATGCTAAGAATGGTAATTTTGATTTTATTAAAACTGCTAAATCTGATATTTTGGGGGATAAAGTATCTATTAGTGGTAAGTTTAAATCTATATTTGAACATTATACAAGTTTTGTTAAAAAGGTAACAACACTTAGTACTGTACCAAAGGATGTAAGGCGCAAAATTTTTAATCGTACTCTTACTTTTGAAGAATATATTAAATATGGATTAGATGGAATAATTCCAATTTCTCGTATTAATTTAGTTGAACGACCTGTTGTTGAAAAGTTTGGTGTTGAAAAAGCTAAAACATTGGATTGGGCATTATTAAATAAATGTACTGATGATGGTATTAGTATTAGAGATATTCTGATGAATATGGATTCTTCTACAGAAGATATAATTACTAAGTTATATGAGCTTGTTAAAGATCGTATTTCACCAAGTTTTTATACTCCTAAAATGAAGGAAATATATTCAGATAGATTATTTAGTGATGATGATATTCTTAATAGCCAATACGGAATAAGTCGTTTAATGCGTAGTTTTAATGATGGAGAACTTTCATTAGAAGATATAGTTAAAAATTGGGATATATTTAAAGATAAGGATTTAAGTTATTGTTTATTGCGTAATAATGATGATATAACTGATAGTAAATTAAAACAATTTATGTCTAATTATGGTATAGTTGCGCAATTGGTATCTAATAATACTGGTGTAGATGTTTCTGAATTTATTAAAACTGTTAATACTTTATCATCTGAAGATAGGAAAGATTATATTAAACAATTTACTGACAATATATTGAGTAATACTTATAAAGGTAGTGATGACTATAGAAAACCAATAGTGTTAAGTGATGAGGAATATAAAGAAATATTTAAATATTCATCTTTAGAAGATTATTTAAAACATTTTGATGAAAGAAGTGCTAATGTTATAGTTGATGAATTAAAAACTTTACCAAAAGATTATATATATGATATGTCAATACCTATTTCATCATTGTTTGATAGTGATGTTCTAAGTTTTGTTGCTACTTATGGATTACAAAATATTGCTGATTTTGATAAAGATTGTGGTCATTTCTTTTCTAAAAATGATTCAAGGATGTTGAAGTTAATGAACGATATGTATATACGTTATGGTGGAGGACATCTATATGCTACTATACTTGGCCATTATGATGAAAAAGGCAATTATATTGAACCTAAATATACAAAAGATGATTTTTATGAAGTAATGCGAGAAATAATAATATGTGGACCAACTAATTTTAATTACCATGATGAAAAAGTTGAATATCGCGATATAACTGGTGAATTTAGAGAAAAAAATGAAGATTTATTCATATCTGAAGATGCTCCAGAAGAATTACAGAATTTATTTTATACTAAATCAATTACACCACAAATACTTAGAGAACATCCTGATTTTATAGAATATTTAAGAGGTAAAAATTTACGTGTATGTTTCAAACACATTGGAGTTTCTATTGATGGAGACGATGATTCATCGGATGGCAATTTCTATAATTTTGTTAGTAGTAAAACAGATTTTGATGGTTTTATGAAATTTATTACGGATTATAGTGATATTTTGGATGTTGTCTTTTCAAATAGTATTTCAAATTTATCTTTTTCATCTTATGATAGTATGAATGATATTAAAAATAGATTAGGCGATGAATTTAAAAAGAATATAATTGAAAAAAGTTTAATTTATCCAAAAAAAATACCACAAGATTTAAAAGATAGTTATCCTTCACTATTCTTAAGTAGTGATGCACCAGAGGAATTACAAGAAGCATTTTATAATAGAACTATTGATTCCGTATTTATTGCAAATCATCCTGAATATAAAAAATATTTGGATAAAGTAGATGTTGAAGTTTTGTACAAATATATTCCTGTTAGTATTAGTAATTATAGACGAATTAATTTAATTAGTTTAATAAAGCAAACTTTTTCAGATGATTTCTATGATGTGATGTTATCATATGGTAACTATATCGAAGATGCTTTTAAAACAAATGGATTAAGTAATTTTGAATATAGTACTGATTCTTCAAGAGAAGACTTGTTAAAGGAATTAGATTCAGTTATTTTACCACTTCTTATTGATGGAACAATAAAATATGATGAAAATGCACCAGTTAGTTTTAAGATAAGTAATCCAGAACTATTTTTGGATGAGTCTGTACCAAAAAACATAAAAAATAAGTTTTATAATAAAAAACTTACGATAAGTGATTTTGATTCGGATCCGGATTTATTAAAGATAATTGGTGATACTAATATTGTTTATGGTTTTCCTAAAAACATGATGTGGATATCTTCACCATTTATTAGTAAATCTAATGATCAGAAAGAAGCAAATATTAATAGACTTAGAGTTATTTCGGATTATTCTAGAATTCATGATGACGTTTTGCAAAATGTTTTTAAAGAGCGCATGATAAAATCTGGAGATGATATTGATTTTGATAAAATGGATTATGAGGCGGATATATTAAGTCGATTAGCTTTTACAAATTCAAGTGAAATGTATCATATTAGAGAAAGTTTAGCAACTCGAATATTCGATACCTCTGACCCACTAGAGAGTTTAAATAAAATTGAAAGTTTATTTCTTAATAACAATGTACCAACCATTGGAAAAATCTATTCTTGTTTTGAAATATTATATCCTAATTTTCAAGGTTTCGATTTTAAAATTCCTACAATATCACCAACTTTAAAAGATTCATCAACGATTGGTAAAAAAATTATTGTATTTTCTGATTTAATAAAAGCTGCCTTTGGTTCAAATAATAGATCTATTAATTCTTATTTAGAAAATATTGAAGTTGGATCTAATTTATATGATGATATAAGAAATGGTCAAAAGCAATATGATTCACTTACTAGTATTGAACAAGAAGAATTAAGTACTTTTAGAAATTATTTGGTAACTTTATACGACCAAACTTTAAAAGGAAAAAATAATATTGATTCTTTTGTATCTACTGGAGATACTTTAAAAGATTTAACGGAATTATCAAAAAAATTATCACCTGATGGTACATTGGATTATAATTTAGCTGATAGAATTGTTAAAATGTTCTGTGGTTTTGCAGGAATTGATTCATTGGAAAAAGCTAAAAATTATGTTTCTTCAAAGGTTCAGGGTGCAGAACTAAGAAATAGAGAAGCTGCAAAATCAGACATGACACTTGATTTTGGTGACTTTATAAAAGGAATAGGTGACATTAAATATTTAAGAAATATTTTACAAAATGGTAGTGTTTCTAAGGAATATTTGGGCGATGCTGCTGAAAGCGATAGTACACCATTAGATACTGATCTATCAATGATATTAAGTTCTGAAGGAACAATAAAAGAAAAAATTGATGGCACAGCTGCTAAGATTTATGGCCCTATTTGGTTAGTTTTAAAAAATGATGGTAGATTTATTACTACAAGGACTTTCGAAGGAGAAGTTGATGCAAAAAAAGATACTTCAAAATTAGAAGCTTTCTATACAGGTATCCAGGGCAAAGGCCATTATGGAATTAGAACAGGATTTGCTTCAAGTGAAATTAATTATATAGCTATGGGAAAGTATGATCCTAGAGTTGGTCTTGATATAGTATTAAATGGTTTCTATATTCCTGTTGTTGATCTTGATGGTAAAGTAGTATTTACGCCAGAAGATTATGATAAACTAAAAAGTAAAATGCAAGGATTATCACATTTTGGTGAAAATGATTATGTAATTTCTAATAATTTAGTTACTGCTGATACTGAAAAAATAGCTGGTCAAATAGAACAAAATTCTAAAGAAGTTCAAATTAAGAGGGAAAAAATTAGTGCTATTATGCGCAAATCTCTTGCTGAATTTGGTTTAGAATTAAGAACTACTATAGGTAATGATTTAGTTGAAGGTACTGCAGAATTAATTGATACAGGTTCTACAGGTAGGGGAACAAATAAACCTGGTGATGGTGATTTTGATTTCATAATGAGATTAGATAAAAGTATAATAGCAGATCCTTCTAAATTACAAATGTTAAAACAAACTATTTTAAAAAATTTAGGCAAAGAAAATTTAAATGGTGAAAGAACAGGTAGTGGTGATTTTAGACTAAAAGGTGTTCAAATTGATGATGAAACAAATGTAGATATAGATATAACATTTATTGTAAAAACAGATAAAGTTTCATATTCAACGGATATGGCAATACGAGATAGACTTGCTACTATTCAGAAAAACTATCCAGAAAAATATAAATATGTAGTTTCTAATATTTTACTTGCTAAACAAGTTTTAAAACAAGCAAATGTATATAAACCTTATCGTAGTGATATGACACAAGGCGGATTAGGTGGAATAGGAATAGAAAATTGGATTCTACAAAATGGTGGATCATTTGTTGATGCTGCTAGAAGTTTCGTTGAAGCTGCTGAAGGAAAAAGCTTTGATGAATTTAAAGAAAGTTATCAAGTATGGGACTTTGGAGAAAACCATTTAGCTGAGGGATATGGAAGTTATCCTCATGATAATTTTGTTTATAATATGGACGAAAACGGATATAAAAAAATGGTTGAAGCTTTAAAAGAATATTTGAAAACTTTGGAAACTGAATAGAGGACTAGAAATAGTCCTTTTAAATTTGTGCATATTTTTGATTTGTAGTATACTATGATTACTAATGGGGGTATAAAATGATTAATATAGAAACTGCTAGAGAGATAAAAAAATATGCTCTAAAATATAATGTTTCTTTTGATATATTACTAAAATCATTAGATCTAAATTCTTTTGATGAAAATATGATAAAGGATATTGCCGATAAATTAAACATTGAAAAAGTACAATTATTTACATCTGAAATGTGGAAATATGATTCACCAAATGATGAATTTAGAGGCTGGGTATTACCAAATGGGAAAATGGTAAATCGCTTTTTTGATAGAAGTGGTGAACCTAAAACCGTTCAAGATCATGG
>CAJKKJ010000023.1 GCA_905200435.1 uncultured Bacillota bacterium
TATTTATTACTTTATCAACATTATTAGTATTTTCTTACTCTTTAATTTTAGCACATAATTATTATAAATTCAATAGAACAAAAACTAGAAAAATTTAATTTTCTAGTTTATTCTATTACATATGGGTCAGATTCTGTTCCCGAACCACTCTTAAATTGAATATTTGCTTTTAGATTAATTACTGGTCTTATGCCTAAATGATCCTTAATACCCGCAGGATTTAGGGCTCCCTGCCAATTTATACACATTTCATATACACCATTGTAATTTGTATCCAAACTATAAGGAGTCATTGTCCAAGTAGCACTATAATCACTGTATAAATAATATTTTGAATTTTTAATACCTATTACTGCTCCAGCAAGAGTTACCTCATCAGCACTTAAAATTCCAACAGGATATAATAATTTTTTATTTCCATAGCTACTTGTAGATGTCGTAAATTTATCATTTTCGTTCGGACAAACTAAACTTGGGTTCTCTATTCTATAAATTATACCATAACTTGTTCTGCCATTGTAAGTATATCCATCACCCATTGCAGTTGTTCGATCATTACAAAAGCTATTTGAAGTATTTATGTAATTACTTAATAAATTACCATTTGAATCATTTTTTCCAACAATATTAGTATTGTACCATTCATCAACTATTTGTTTTATATTAGAATCTTTAATATTACTAACTGAATCTTCATAGCTTTTTGGAAATGCACCATAATGCTTTACATAAGCTGTAGTTTCGTAATTTTGTTCTGGTACCTTCATAACTATATTCATTGTATCACAAGTAATAGTAGTACCTTGCACCCTTTCATTAGCAAAACAAGTATATTTATAAGGATTTGTATATTTTCTATTACTATCATAATTATCAGAGTTAGAAGCTAATGCTGGCCAACTACTTCGAATACAATTATCATTTTCACATGTCATAGTACATACTTTTGTATCAGCACTACAAGATGCTTCCTTACCAAAATAATATATTCCACCTAAATCAACCATCAAATTATAACTATTTTCATTTGTAGGATATTCTTTAACTTCTAAATCGTCATTATACATATAACCTACATAAGTTGAACTAAAAATGTTATTAAAGGCATTCATACCTATAAATATTCCTTCCGATTTATGATTATCTTTAGTTCCTGAATAAATAACTCTTATACTTCCATCACCATTTATTCTTAAAATACGCCAGTAGAATCCTCCAAAACTTAACCAGTTATTATTAACTTCACCTCTATAATAATAACTCTTTGTACTATTTTCATCGGCAATAGAGTAAAGCCCTGCATTAGAAGAATAATCATCATTTATATTAAATGAGTATTTATCATATTTAGTTATATTAATATTATTTGATTCTGTTACTTCATACTCATATATTCTGTAGAATGTATCAAGTTCTGTTGCGCCTTTATCTGACGAAAATGCAGTGTAACCATTATTATTTTTTATATCTTCGATTGTACCTACAAAATTTGGCTCATATATGTGTCTTCCTGTTGAAGCATTGAAAACTGGCATACTAGTAGAATAATAATATTTTATAGTTGCATCCCCACGGCTAATATATGATGTTTGATTTTTTAAAGCACTTTCAGTATAAGTTAAATATGGTTCAACTTTTGTAAAGTTAGCTTTTTTACTTTCTATATTATTTCTTGCATTTGTTAAACTTTTATCTTTTCTAAAATTATGATAATCGGTTGCTATTAGACAGTCTGTTAAACTACTTATTTCACTATATCTAGAACAGAATGATGTTAAATTAGTTATTGTTACATCATCAATAATGTTGCGCAACTTCAATATACCATTTTCATAATTATAGTGTGTATCTAATGATAAGTCATTATTTCCTTGTTTTAATCCTAAAGATGTATAATTATATCCACTTAAATCAATAGTCAATTCTTCATCCTTATTAATTACACTTGGAAATGCAGCTGAATTATCAAAGCCAACATAGCTAATTGCATACACATTTTCTCTTGTTTGTTTACCATTAATATTTAAACCAATAGTAAAAGTCTTATTTTCATAATCAATATCATATATATTATCATCGCCACTATCATATGGCCATTCCCAATATATTGTATATTCTTTTTCCTCATTTAAATTCAAAATACCATTTAAACTTAAATCAGTAATATCTATTTTGTCTATTTTATCACTATCTAAATAAAATTTCATATTTACAGGAATATCATTTCCCTTTAAATTAATATCATATCTTATTTTTAGTTCAGACCCTTTACTACTTACTTTTATTATAAAATCACCATAATCACCTGGTACAATTGTATTATCTGTTCCATTATGCACTTTTGCTGTATCATAGAGATTTATATCACTAAAAGTAGTTTCTTCACTATTAATTATTTTATAAACATTAAAAATGAATTCTTTACTTCTAGCTGTTACATTACCTTTTATAACATTTGCATAATATGCTAGTGTACATGATAATATAATTAAAAATGTTAATACTATCAAGCTAATGAATCTTTTTTTATCCACAAATATACTCCTTTCAAAATTCTATTAAAATTAGTATTACCTACCATTATAAAGTTATCAGTAAAAGTATGACATAATATAAAAAGCTGTTATCTTTTTTCTATTACTCTATTAACATTTACCCTATATATAATTTTATCATTATTTTTTTTAAAAGTCATCAAAAAATGCAAAAAAATAAACAAAATTAAAAAAAGGGTTGACAAACCAACCATTTTATAATAGTATATAAATTGCCAATTCGATTAGGCGAATTGGAAGCTAGTATTACACTAGCCAACCCCTTTTTATTCTTTTATCGGACCTGCGAAAGCAGGTTCCTTTTTTTATTTTTTATCTAAAGATTCATAATAATAGAATCTTTTTTTTGCTTCATTAATATTATATTCTAAAAGTTCATTTGCTTCACTAGGATTTACCTTTTTAAGAGCATTAAATCTAGTTTGTCTTTCAATAAAATTAGAATAATCATTAAAGTCAACATTCTTACTATCCAAAGTAAAACCTACATCTGGCATATAGTGAAATAAAGGATAATAACCACAAGAAACAGCTTGTTTCTCAATCTCAATACTATTCTCCATGCCACCTGTAATACCATGAGATATACAAGGAGCATATGCAATTACAATAGATGGCCCATTATAATTATTTGCTTCCTTAAGAACCTTTATTAACTGATTAGGATTCGCACCTAAACATACAGTTCCTACATAAACATGTGGATAAGATAAAGCAATTCTAGCTAGATCTTTTTTATAGTTCTTTTTACCAAAACCAGCAAATTGAGCAAGAGCACCAATAGGAGTTGCTTTTGATGCTTGACCACCTGTATTTGAATAAACTTGTGTATCAAGTACTAAAATATTAATATTTTCACGAGTAGATAAAGCATGATCAATACCACCAAAGCCAATATCGTATGCCCAGCCATCGCCACCTACTGCCCATATACTTCTCTTTTTAATATAATCCTTATATTTTTTTAATTCTGGTATCTTATCAATATTATTGTAAACTTCTAAAGAAGTTTCATAATCATTGTTTTCTAAATATTTCTCACATAAAGGATTTTTAATAGTTTCCATAATCTTTTTAATTCTTTTTTTCATTTGACTATCAGAAACGGCCATACCAAGTGCGAATTCACAGTTATCTTCAAACAATGAATTAGCCCATGGGATAGTATAAGGAGTACAAGGACTTGAAGCACCATAAATACTAGAACATCCTGTTGCATTCGCAATTACTAATTCATCGCCAAATAATTGTGTTAGTATTCTTATATAAGCAGGTTCACCACAACCAGCACATGCTCCTTCAAATGCTAAACGAGGTTTATTAAACTGGCTACCTTTGACACTATAAATATCAAATAAATTTTTATTACCAATTTTTTTAGATAAATAATTAAATACTTGATCTTCTTTATTTTTCCTTGCAATATCTATTTTCATTGCTGTTAAAGCTTTTCCTCTATTTGGACAAGACTTCATACATAAAGTGCAACCTGTGCAATTATCAATTGCTATACCTATTATAAAATAATAGTCTTTTAATGATTTTAATAAAGGCTTTTTACATCTTTCTTTTATGTAATTAGGAGCTTCATTATATTCTTCCTCACTTAGTAAATATGGTCTAATAACACCATGAGGACATACAAATGAACACATATTACATTCTAAGCATGCTTCTTTATTCCATTTTGGTACAATATTACTAATAGCATTATGATCTGTAAAACCAGCTTTAGCAGTACCATCTGCTTGATTTAAAAATAAAGATACTGGTAAACTTTCGCCTTTTCGATTAAGAATTGCTTCTTCTATATTTTTATAGTTATCATTTGATTCAATAATTAAATCATCATCATTAATTGTAACTTGTTCTAGTATATTTAAAGCATCATCAATAGCTTTTTTATTTGCATTTATAACATCTTCACCTTTTTTAGCAAATTTCTTTTCAAGTTCTTTTTTCATATAATTAATAGCATCATTATAATCCATTACATTTGATAAATTAATTATAATACTTTCCATAATGGTACTAATTTTACCTTTAATACCTAATTTGTTTGCTAAATTATAAGCATTTACAATATAGAATTTTAGATGTTTTTTATTAATTATGTATTTAACATTATCATTTAAAGATTTAATAATTTCATCTTTATTTTTTTCGGTGTTTAAGATAAAAATACCATTATCTTTAATTTTATCTAATATATCAAATCTATCTAAATATGATTCTTTTGTACATACAACAAGTCTTGGACTTTCAACATAGTATGTAGATCTAATTCTGTTTTTATTGAATCTTAAATGACATATAGTAACGCCACCTGATTTTTTGGAATCATATTGAAAATAACCTTGAACATATTTATCTGTATTTTCACCAACTGTTTTAATAATTGATTTAGATGCTGAAACCATACCATCTGATCCATAACCATATATTAACATTTCATTTGAATCACTTATTTTAAAATTGTAATCAACTTTTAAACTTTTATTGGTAACATCATCTTCTATACCAACAGTGAAATCATTGAATGGTTTATCTAAAAAATCATAAACGGCCTTAATACAAGCTGGATTAGTATTTTTACTTGATAAGCCATATCTTCCACCAACCACTAAAATATTTTTATCTTTTAATGATGATACAACATCTAAATATAATGGTTCACCAGTACTTCCAAATTCTTTTGTTCGATCTAGAACTGCTACTTTAGTAACTGTTTTAGGTAAAACTTTTAGTAAATGTTTTGTACTAAATGGTCTATATAAATGAACTTCAATTAATCCAATATCCTCATTTAAGTAATCAATTGTTTCTTTTATTGTTTCACATACAGAACCCATTGCTACTATAACTTTAGTTGCTTTTTTAGAGCCATAATAATTAAATGGTTTATAGTTAGTACCAGCTAGTTCATTTATTTTATTCATATAATTTTCAACTATATCTGGTAATTCATTATAGTAATTATTTCTTGCTTCTGTAACTTGAAAATAAATATCATCATTTTGAGAAGTACCTTTAGTTACTGGTTTACTTGGATTTAAAGCTTTGTTTCTAAAATTATTTAAACTACTTTTATTTAATAATTTTAAATAATCTTTATCTTCTAATATATCAATTTTATTTATTTCATGACTTGTTCTAAAGCCATCAAAGAAGTGCATAAAAGGGACACTTGATTCAATTGCACTTAAATGGGCGACTCCTGAAAGTAGGGATGCATCTTGAACTGAACTAGAAGCTAGCATGGCAAAACCAGTTTGTCTTGTTGCATAAACATCTTGATGATCACCCATTATACTTAAAGCATGGGTTGCTAGACTTCTTGCGGCAACATGAAATACGCCTGGTAATAATTCGCCTGCTATTTTATACATATTAGGTATCATTAATAATAAACCTTGACTTGATGTAAATGTTGTTGTTAATAAACCTGATGTTAAAGCTCCATGAACGAATCCAGCAGCACCTGCTTCTGATTGCATTTCTACTACTCTTACTCGATCATTAAATAAATTTAATTTACCTTTATTACTCTCATTATCTATATATTCTGCCATTGGTGATGAAGGTGTAATAGGATATATTCCTGCTACTTCGGTAAAAAGATAAGCTGTCCTACTACATGCTTCATTTCCATCTAATGTTATTTTATGCACTATTTTCCTCCTACTTCTACAAACCAAGAATTTGTTATATCACAACTAGCTGAATTAGGTGCTGGATTTGGCATATCGAATTTAACAATTACTGGTATTTTGAAACCACTACCAAATGCCATACACATGCCTGGTGGCAATAGTTTTATTTTCTTAACTGTTTCTTCGGTTATATTTGGTACCATTTCTTTTATGTAATTTACATCTTTTGGATGCTGTACTTTAAATATTAGAAAGTTTGAACATTGCGAAATGGCTGTTTCAGATAATTCTGATGGTCTTTGAGTTATTAAACCTAATAGAACACCATATTTTCTTCCTTCTTTGGTAATTCTATCAAATATGTTATAACCCAATAAATATGTATCATTATCATTTTGAACATACCTATGGGCTTCTTCTAATACTATATGAAATGGATATGTTGCTTTATTTTCTAAACTTTTAGCATAATCAAATAATAATTTTGAATATATTTTAGTTATCGTTTTTGCTAAACGATCATCTATATAGTTTATATTGAAATTAATTATTTGAGCTTTTTTTCCATTTTCAGCTGTCATTAAGTTTCTTATATATTTTTCTTTTGATATAAATTCTGGGTAATCAAAATATATGTGGTTATCACTGTTAACTAGGGTATGTAATCTTACTTTTAAGATATTTAAATCATCATATATTTTTTGGCTATTTAATACTCCTTCACTTATTAAAGCAAATTCAAAAGCATCTTTTAAGTCTTTTAGAGTATATCTGAAACTACCGTCTGGTAATTCTAAATTGTATTCTTCCATTAAGTAACTGTTTATTATACTTGATACTAACTCCATATCTCTTATTTTACCAGTTGCATCTATAACAAAACATTGTTTTAATGGTCTTGTATATCCTGGTTGAACAACTGGTGTTTCTAGGTTTAATTCTGATGTATGGTAATAAGATAATACTGAAAATATTTGATCTCTTATTTGAGCTGGAGAATTACCACTTGATAGTATATCTAACAAGGCTCTGGCGATTATATCATTTTTATACTTTATAACGCTAGATTCTTCTCTTCCAAATATGGTTACATATTTTAAGGCTTTTTCAATTATTGTTAATTGACTTGCTTTTTCAGCATTTAATAGGAGTGCTATATCATCTACTCCTAAAAACCATAATGGTATTTTCATGATTTCGCCATCACCTTTTGTGTTTGTTGTATATGCTTTAAAACTAATGTTAGAGTTTAGAGCATTTATATTTTTAAAGGCATTATGATATTCGCCATAGGCATCGAATAAAAAGATTGATGCTTTATATGGTACACTCATTTTTTTACTGAATAGGTTTTGAAAAATACGGGCTACTCCGCATGATTTACCTGATCCAGTTGATCCTATTATAGCAAAGTGTTTACTGAAAAATTCATTCACGTTTACACCTATTTTTACGCCATCATATATTGGGCTTGTACCTAATAAAAGATCTCTATTTTCATGATATGTTGGCATACCAATTATAAATGGTACTTTTTCTTTTGATACTAGTTTTACTATTGAATCTAGTGAGGGTTTTTTTGATATTCCGGTTACAAACTGGTTATCTTTTATTTGGCCTATTAGATTTACATGTAATATATTTTCTTTTACATTTATTACTTCACCTACTATATTACTTTCATTGCTTTCAAATACAATAAATGAATTGGCTATATTACCTAATCCTTTTAATTCTGGATTTAATTTTACATATACTATATTTTCTTCTATTGATATAATTGTTCCTAACATTTTTACTCTCCTATAGTAATATTATACATTATTATATAAAAAAAAGGAATATTATTTTTTAATATTCATCTTTTTGATTAGAATAGAGCTTTTCTTATTTCAACATCAATATTATTTATTAAATATAATTCAATTTCTGTTTTTTTCTTTATTTTGATAATACCATAACCATTTATAATTAATTCGCTATTATCGGGAACTTTTATTTTTTTAATGAATAGATTACTATCGATATCTTTATAATATCTATTATATTCTAATCTATCAGAACCATAAAACACAATACTATTATAAGGCTTAA
>CAJKKJ010000024.1 GCA_905200435.1 uncultured Bacillota bacterium
TGTTTTCTGTAACAAGTGCTGCACCCACTTTAAAGCCTGTTAATGTGCAAGCATTTTCTCTTACTTCTTTAGCATATTTAAATAATAAATCTTTATTCATATACCCTCCAAGACTTTATCACATCTTAATTCTACTATAAATATTATTATTTTTCAAGAAAAAAGAAATCTTTTTCAGATTTCTATTTGATTTCAATACGTTTTTTATCTTTAGACTCTTCAATTTTTGGAACTCTAATTTTCAAAGTACCATTTTCAAATGATGCTTCTACGTCATCTGTTTTTAAATCTCCAAGATAGAAAGATCTTTCAAATTTACCATATCTTCTTTCACGGCAAATATAATTTTTTGTTTTTTCTGTTTCATCGAAGTGTTTAGATGCTTTAACTGTTAAATAGCCATTATCAACATCTATGTTAATATCTTCTTTTTTAAATCCAGGAACATCAACTTCAATGTTATAAGCACCATCTTTCTCATAAACATCACATTTCATACTATTGTTATTTGAATTAAAGTCTTCAAACACATCGTCTAAAAAATAATTTCTAGGTATTAATTTCATATCCATTCCTCCATTTCATATATATAATTATATCACAAAATTAGCACTTGTCAATAGAAAGTGCTAATTATTTACAAATTTTTTTATCGGTAAAAACCACTTGCATCTATATACTTATCAGAATCGGACGTGTCTAAAAATCTATTATTAAATTTATATTGTCTTGTGTCGATTAAGACTATTGGTAAATTGTAATATTTTGCAACCTTTATGTCTCCCTCTGTTACTTCATCATAGCAAATAACATAATCAGGCATCAATTTATTTAATTCAATTTTTCTAGACTTTTCTTGATAAACTATTTCATTATATCCTTTTGTTTCTTTAATTAAATTTGATGGTGTATATAATTTTTGAATGTAATCAGTATGTTCATCATGCATAGAATTATAATTTGAAAATGAATCTGAATTTCTTAAGTGAACAAATCGTTTATAGTCTAAATTAGAAAAACCAAAAGAAATTGCTTCTCTAGGGCTTCCATATGTTGTTAAATTATTACTGCCAATAAAACTTAGAGATAATCCATCATGCAATCTTTCTTTCCAAACATCAGGGCTTAGATTAGGATTATTTTTTTCTACTCCGGTAATATGTACAAATGCATAAAATTTCTCACCTGTTAATTCGTATATTGGTACACCGTATTTTTGACTTTTTTCAAGTGACAACTGCTTTGACATATTTTCTGGATTAATCGCAGATGATATTAAATTAGTATATGTATTATCACGACATTTTCTATAATCATCATAAAATAGATCAACTAAATTTCCATATTTTTGGCACTCCTTATATAATTTTTTTCTTTCTTCAAAACTTAATTCTTCAAAGTCAAGGATCTTTTTATAGAGTACTATTCTTTCTTCATCAATTACTTTATCAATTAAACTATCATTATATTCAATCATTATATTCAAATTTTTTAGAAAATTAATTGGAATATCTTTAAAAAATCTATCTATCAAAATGTCTCTCATCTTAAGTGTATCATATCTGTAAAAAATATTTCTCATATGTGGTAAGCTCTTATTGCTTATTCCGACTTTTGTCAAAAAGCTTACTATATCATCAGTTAATAGTGATGAAAAATCTTTTCCTTCTTTAAGACAATCAATTATTTCTTTGGTAATAGGGAAAAGACCATCGGAATATTCTTCTACACTCTTATCATACTTTTTTTCTCTTAATTTATCTATTTCAAAGGCAGCAAGAGAGTTATTTTTTTCAAGATTATCAATAAAGTAGCGATAAAATGCAATATCTTCTATACTAAGGATTTTTTCTTGAAATCTTTGGTCGAGTGCTAGTTCATTTGGAAATATAATATTATTTGATACAAGGCTCATTATATAACCTACACTTGAATCATAAATAATATTTTTGGCTTTATCATACTTTATTAATTCATTAAATAATTTGGGAGTTGCTGAATGAAGTATATCCTTGAAATCTGCACTATTAATTATAGCATTTTTTATTTTCTCATCTTTTATTAGTTCTAATTTAACATTTTCTATAAAATAAGAAAAATTCTTTTCTAAATGATTTTTTATCATATAATCTGCTATAACTCTAGATGATTTTAAGTCCAAATAATTTAGATAATTTACCAAAAAACTTGATAATATAGCTTTAATTACATTTTCATTTTTTACAAATTTTGAAATATCTTTACAAGAAGTAATAATAGCATTTAATTTTTCCGACCTTCTTTTATCATTTAATATTCTATTTACCATATCATCATCCGATATGTAACTACAATCATCTATTTTTTGAACTATCCATACAAATGCGTAATGTTTTTCTTCTTGCATCAATAAATCTCTAATATCTTTGTTTAATAATAACTCTTCATTTCTAGATATATAATTCGCTAGTTGTAAATTGTCTAATTTTTTTATGTCTTCTATATTCATAATATCACCATTATAATAATACAAAAAAAAACTCCTAAAATCAAGGAGTTTAGTAATTATTTGCTTTTCTTTCAAAGAAACTTTTTGGATGATTACATACTGGGCATACTTCTGGTGCCTTTTTACCAATTACAATATGACCACAATTGCGACAAATCCAAATTGTATCTTCATCGTTTGAGAAAACTAATTCTTCATCAACATTTTCAATTAATTTTCTATATCTTTCTTCATGGGCTTTTTCGATTGCACCCACCATTTTAAATTTATTTGCAATTTCAGTAAAACCTTCTTCTAAAGCTTCTTTAGCCATTCTATCATACATATCTGTCCATTCAAAGTTTTCACCATTTGCTGCTGATTCTAGATTTTCTTTTGTAGACTTAATATCTCCACCTTCTAGGTATTTGAACCACATTTTAGCATGTTCTTTTTCATTGTTTGCTGTTTCTTCAAATATAGCTGCTATTTGTTCATAACCATCTTTTTTTGCTTTTGATGCAAAATATGTATATTTATTTCTTGCTTGGCTTTCACCAGCAAAAGCTTCTTTTAAATTTGCTTCTGTTTTTGTTCCTTTTAAATTCATAATTATACCTCCTACATATATATTAACATAAATTTATTTAAATTAAAACAAAAAAAATAAGTTTACACAAATAAACTTACTCTTACTGCTTTTTTTAAAGCTGTTTTGAATATATTTTCTATATTATATGTATTAAATAAATCTTTTTTAAATAATTTATTCCATAGTGGACCATCAAATGTATTAATAATATTTTGATGATTACAAACTAGGTAAGATGCTACTTTATTATAGTTTGAATTATAAATACTTATATCTGAATTATTATTTTTTAAAGCATTTATCATTTTTTCAAGCATTTGTTCATCTTCTAGGTTTATATTGTCAATAAAATATATTTACCTGTTGATTTTTCTAGTGCTAGCTCAAATATTGATGATTTTGTTTCATATATTTTTATTCGATCATCAAGAAACGACCAATTATTACATATTTCAAGTGTTTCATCTTTTGAACCACTATCTATTATAATAATTTCTAAATCTTTATAAGATTGTTTTAAAAGCCCCATTATTATTCTATTTAGATGTTCTGCAGTATTTAAAACCGGAACAATTACACTTATTTTTTCCATAATAGTATTCCTCGTTTCTTGATGGTTATTCTAATCAAAAAAGAGGATGTTGTCAAATCAATTTAGTATTTTTTTTATTCATTAATTTTTGATATTGCTTCTTTAATTATATTAACTGAATTTTTGAATTTTTGGCTTTCATTTTCAGTTAAATTTACCTTCATTTTTTTACTTACTCCTGTTTTATTTATGATAGCAGGAAGACCTATATAAATACCATTTTCTCTATCATAATTCGATACTGTTATGATGGCGTTTTCATTACCTAATATAGCATTTGTTATTCTAACTAGGCACATACCAATTCCATAATATGTCGCGCCTTTTTTATTGATTATTTCATAAGCTGCTTCTCTTACTGATTTTTCAACATTATTTTTTTCTTCCTGATTTAAAAATTCATCAATATTTTGAAGACCAATATTAACATTACTCCATGGTACAAATTCAGAGTCTCCATGTTCACCAATTACATAGCCATGAACATTTTTAGGATTCACGCTTATTTTTTCACCTACTAAATATCTTAGTCTTGCTGTATCTAAACTTGTTCCACTTCCCATTACTTTATGATAAGGTAATCCTGAATATTTCTGAACTAAATATGTCATAACATCTAATGGATTGGTTGCAACTAAGAAAATACCATTAAAATTGTTTTTCATTACATTTGATACTATTTCTTTAAATATTTTACTGTTTTTATTTATTAAATCCATTCTTGTTTCACCTGGATTTTGATTGGCACCAGCTGCAATTACTACTATGCTTGCATCTTTGCAGTCTTCATATGTTCCTGCTTTTATATCTATTTTTGAGGGCGCAAATGCTAGACAGTGGTTTAAATCCATTGCTTCGCCTACTATTCTGTCATAGTTTAAATCTATGAGTGCTAGTTCGTTTACATATGTCCTTTGATTTAATAAAGCATATGCATAACTCATGCCTACATTTCCGCATCCAATAATAACTACTTTGTTTTTTTCCACTTATATCACCACTTTCTATGTTTATTTTACCACAATATATAAAAGAATAATACTTTATTTTGAAAAAATGTGGTATAATATATCTGAAAAGCGGATAAAAAAAAGTTTAGTTAAACTAAACTTTAATAATCATCTGGCAGGGGTAGCAGGAGTTGAACCCACATTAACGGTTTTGGAGACCGTCGCTCTACCATTAAACTATACCCCTAAGACAAGTTATATTATACATTATTAAGAATAATTTGTCAATTGATATTTAGTGAAGGAAGTTGAAATTATGGAAAGAATATTAACTGGTTTAAAACCAACTGGTGAATTAACACTAGGAAATTATATTGGTGCGATTATACCGATGTTAAAACTACAAGAAGAGTATGATGAAATATATTTGTTTGTTGCAGATTTGCATGCTTTAACTGTACCACAAGATAGAGATTTATTAAATTCTAGAATTAAAAAATTTATTGCTATGTATTTGGCATGTGGAATTGATCCTAAAAAGGTAACAATTTATATTCAATCAGAAAATGAGTATATCCCTGCTATATCATGGATTCTTGAATGTAACACATATTATGGGGAAGCTTCAAGAATGATTCAGTTTAAAGAAAAAAGCAAAGGAAATAGCAATTTTTCGATTGGTTTATTAACTTACCCTACTTTAATGGCTGCCGATATTTTATATTGCGATGCTACGTATGTTCCTGTTGGTATTGACCAAAAACAACATGTCGAACTCGCACGCAACATAGCTGAAAGATTTAATAATAGATATGGAGAAACATTTGTAATACCTAATCCTCTTGTAAAAAAAGAAGGTACTAAAATTAAGGATTTAAAAGACCCTTCTAAAAAAATGAGTAAATCTGAAGAAAACCCTAATGGTGTTATTTCAATGTTTGATAGTCGTGACGCTATTATTAAGAAGATAAAAGGCGCTACTACTGACTCAGAAATGGTTGTTAGATTTGATGAAGAAAACAAGCCTGGTATTTCTAATCTATTAAATATTGCTTCATGTATTACTGGCAAGAGCATCGAAGAATTAGAAAAAATGTTTGCAAATAAGAATTACGGAGAATTTAAATCTTATGTTGCTGATGTTGTAAGTAATCATATTGGAGCTATTCAAGATAAATATAATGCACTTTTGAATAGTGATGAAATTAACAAGATTCTTGATGATGGTATAAAAAAATCAAGAGAACTTGCTAAGGAAAAGTATGAATTAATGAGAGAAAGGGTTGGATTAAATATAGGAAGATAATACTTCCTTTTTAATTAGTACGAATATGAAAAAGATTGAATTACTTAGCCCTGCTGGTAGTATGGAGGCTTTGAAAGCAGCTATTCATAATGGAGCAGATGCTGTTTATTTAGGGGGCAAAAGATTTGGTGCTAGAGCTTTTGCGCAAAATTTTAGTGAAAATGAGTTAATTGATGCTATTAATTATGCCCATATATATGATGTTAAAATATATATTACTGTTAATACTATAATTTATGAAGATGAATTTGATGAGGCACTTGATTTTATAGAGTTTTTGTATACACATAATGTTGATGCAGTTATTATGCAAGATATTGGGCTTATAAGTGCTGCACATAAAAGGTTTCCTGACTTAGTTATTCATGCTTCGACACAGTGCCATAATCATAATAAGGAAAATATTGAATTTTTTAAGAGTTTGGGAGTTTCTAGGGTTATACTTGATAGAGAGATGTCTTTGGATGATATCAATAAATTAGATGTTGATATAGAAAAAGAAATTTTTGTGCATGGAGCTTTATGTATTTGCTATTCTGGGTGCTGTTTAATGAGCTTTTTAAATGGTGGTAGAAGTGGTAATAGAGGCGAATGTACTGGATGTTGTAGACTTCCTTACAAACTTATAAAAAATGGTAAAGAATGTAAGACTGATGGGGATTTTTTACTTAGTACTAAAGAGTTAAATACTTCTGGAAGAATTAAAGAAATACTTGCTTCTGATATTACTTCACTTAAGATTGAAGGCAGGATGAAGAGTCCTGAGTATGTTGGATTTATTACTAAATATTATAGAAATTTAATTGATGGAAAAGAGAATAGTAAACTTGATGATAAAAATTTGAGACTTTTATTTAATCGTGATTTTACTGAGGGATACTTATTTGGTGAAAAGAATATTATGAATATTAAGACGTCTAATCATCAGGGCATTACTATTGGTAAGGTTATAGATTCTAATAAAAAATATGTTAAGATTAAACTTTCCGAGGGATTGAGTCAAGAAGATGGCATTAGGTTCGAAAATGGCAAGGGTATGATTGTTAATAAACTATATAATAAAAAAATGTTATTAACATCTTTTGTTGATAAAGATGATATTGCTATTGTGGAGAATAAGTGTTTTGTTAAGGAAAATGGTATTGTGCGTAAAACTGTAAGTTCTAAACTTTTAAAGGAACTTAAGAATTATGAGCTCAAAAAAATAGATGTTTCTTTTACAGTTAAAGCTTATTTAGGAGAGCCACTTGAAGTTTGTATCTGTGACAATAAATTTAAAATCGTACAAAAAGGTAATATTATTCAAAAATCAATTACCAGTGATACTTCAAAAGATATGATTGTAAAGCAATTATCAAAACTTGGAGATACTCCTTTTAGGGCTTCTAATATTTTAGTTGATAAAAGTGATAATATTTTTATTAGTGTTGGCGAATTAAACAATATTAGAAGAATGCTAGTTCAGAATTTGATTGATAAGAAAACTGAAATTACGGAGAAAGTTATTAACAATAATGTTCATAAAGTTGTTAATTATAAGGATGATAAGGAAACTATTAACATTTTTGTTAATAATGAAGAACAATATAAAGCTGCTATTTGTGCGAATGTTGATAACATTTATACTTCTAATTTAGAATTACATAAAAAATATCCTAATGCTTTTTTGAAATTGCCTAGGGTTATATTAAATAGAGGAAAAATTGTAAATGATAATCTTCTGATAACTGAAATTGGTTCTAGTTCGTATGCAAAAGCAAATAATGTTTTTGGGAGCTATGAACTTAATGTTATAAATAATGAGGCTTTACAGGTTCTTCATAGTACGGGGATTAAACAGGTTACTTTATCTCCTGAAATAAATGATAAGGTTAATTTGATTGATAATATTAACAATAATGTTGAAATTATTGTATATGGTCTACTTGAAGCTATGGTTATGAAATACTGCCCTATAAAGTATTTAACTGGGGAATGTGGATGCAAAAATGGTAAATATTATTTGAAAAATCAAAATAATTATTTATTTCCTATTATTCAAAGTAATTGTTTAACTACTTTACTTAATTATAAGCCAGTTGATAATATTGATATGATTAGTTATTATAAGGATTTAGGAATTAAACACTTTAGAATTGATTTATATGATGAAAGTTATGAGGATACAATAAAAATAATTAAATTTACTAGGGATAAACTCATATAATATTAAAGGTGATATGATTTGGCTATTTTAGCGCATACTTCAAAAGAAAGAGATATGCTTGCCAGGCTTATGAGAGCTGAAGCTTTGGGTGAAGGCGATCTTGGGATGCTTATGGTTGGCAATGTTGTTGTTAATAGAGC
>CAJKKJ010000025.1 GCA_905200435.1 uncultured Bacillota bacterium
TGATAATATTATTCATGTTAGTGGTACTGTTGATCCTATAAGAGATATTGAAACAATTAGTGTTGAGCTTATGTTATCTGATTTGGAAATAGTTACTTCTAGACTTGCTAGAATTGAAAAGAAAGCTGTTATGTCTAGGGATAAGGAAGCTTTAAAAGAAGTTGAACTTTTAAAAAAGATTCGTAATGGTTTAGAAGAAAATATACCAGTTAGACATATGGATTTAAATGAGGAAGAATTGCTTATGATAAAGTCATTTGCGCTACTTTCATCTAAACCAATTGTATATATGGCAAATATTGAGGAAAAGGATATTTTAAATAATAATAAATATGTAGATATGGTAAAGGAATATGCTTTAAAGGATCAAGCTGATGTAATTGTTGTGTGTGCGAAGATTGAAGAAGAGTTATCAACACTTACTTTAGAGGATAGAGAATTGTTTTTAGATGATTTAGGCATTAGTGAAAGTGGTCTTGATAAGTTAATTAAAGCTTTGTATGGATTACTTGGATTAAAAACTTTCTTTACTTCAGGAACTGATGAGGTAAGAGCTTGGACTTTTAAAAATGGTATGAAGGCTCCTGAATGTGCGGGTATAATTCATTCTGATTTTGAGAGAGGATTTATTAAAGCTGAAGTAATGAGTTTTGGCGATTTAAAGGAACTTGGTAGTGAAAAAGCTGTTAAAGAAGCTGGTAAACTTCGTCTTGAGGGAAAAGACTATGTTATGCAAGATGGAGATATTTGTTATTTTAGATTTAATGTTACTAAATAGAATTATGAAATATAATTCTTTTTTTGATTGAATTGAAAAGAGATATAGTGTATAATGTATATAGAATAAAAATGTTAATAAAGTAGTAAATAATAGAAAGAATGTTGATAACATGAAATCACTAATATATGTATTATTAAAAAATAGATATAAAAATATTTTGGTTGATAACCATATGGATATTTGCATCGTTCCTAGTGCTTTAGAAATAGAAGAAGGTGGAAAAATATGAGAAAAAAAGCTTTAATTTTATCAGTACTGTTTTTATTATTTTTATCATTAAGTTATACATATTCAGCTTTTAATAGTTCAATAACAGGTATTATAAGTTTTAATACAAAAGACTGGGCTTTTAAAGTTAATATTGATAATAGCACTAAATATGAAGACGGTTATAAATTGCATTTAACAGGTACTAGTGGTTCTTTTAATGTAAATATTAATACAGTAGGTGGGTCAAAATATGTCGATTATAGTATTGAATTAATAGGGGATAGTTCTATAAAATATTATACTGATAGTAATTACACTAGCTTAATTAGTAATAATATATATAATGGTAGTATTAATAGTAATACAAGTGGCACTACTACAATATACTATAAATCAGATAATAATATAAATAGTGATATTTTAATAAAGACGAAAGCAGTTGCAAAAGCAATACTTATTTATGGAATAAAAAGAGACACGAATAGTACAACTACAACTTGGGAAAGAATAGAAGATAGTGTAGGATTAGTAGCTAATGCATCGTTACCTGGAAATGAAAATGTACAAAATGATTTTGATAATATATATCCATGGAGTGATATGAAAAGTTATAATTATGATGCAAATACAAAAAATGTAACAGCATGGTATGGAGATAGTAATTTTGCTTTTGATGGAAGTAATGGCGAAGTATTAACATATATACCAGGATTCTATTATAAACGAGAAGTAGTAGATGGAATAGAATATCAATATATATCCGAAACTGAACAAGAAGGATACGCATATAGTGAACCGTTTAGTGTAGGCAGATATAAAATTAGTGGTGGAACAGATGCTTACCATAATTCTAGTGCAGTAAGTGGTACGACAGGAGATGTTTTCACAGGAAAATCAAAAAATGGTGTTTATCCATCAGCTAATGCAACTTTACCAAAATTTAGAGAAAGTGCATCAGCATTAGGAACTGAATTTTCAATATTGGATTATCATTGGTATTTGTTACAAATGCTATATTTAGTAGAATATGCTGATTATGATAGTCAAACAAAACTAGGAAAGGGTGTATCTTCGAATGCTAGTGGTGCAATTATAATGGGAGGCACCGATTCACTAGGAATGAAGTCGGGTTGTATAATAAATGATGGTGTACATAGTATGATATATAGAGGAATAGAAGATATATATGGGAATACATTTGATTTCCTAGATGGCATAAATATAAAAGCTTATCAAGCATATATCAATTATGACTTTACAACATATGAATCAGATATATTTGATGGAAATTACAGAGCATTAGGTTACGCAAATAAATCATTTACTGGTGTTTATGGCAATGGTTGGATAACCAAGTTAGGTTATGATAGTAATAATCAATTAATAGGTTTACCTACTGAAATTGATACAACAAATACTGATGGAAACAATCCAACAGGAATTAAAGATGGGTATATTGCATATCCGGGTGAATTAGTTTTGATGGTCGGTGGTTCGTCTACTACTGCTAGTGAATCTCCTGGCTTTTGGTTCTCTGGTGTTGCTTATAGTTCTAGTAGTGTTAATGCTCTTACTGGCTCAAGGCTTGTAAGACACCATACAAGTTAATGATAATAGTTGGCAAACATTCAGTTAGGTACTCATCCCTATGAACCTGACGAAGATAATATGAATTTTATAATAGGAAGTTATAAATATTTTAAGGTTAAATTTTGGTTCTTTGTAAAATAGTGTTGTCGACAATAAATTTGATGAATGAATTGACAATATAGGAGTGATGAAAAATCACTCTTTTATAATGCTTTATTTTGATTAAATGTAATAGCTTTAAGTTTATTAAAATCATTATTTTTTAAGAACTAATTAATCCTTGGCAACATTCATAAGTAGCTTTTAATGTTTAGCTTCAATTACATTACATCAAACTTATGTCTTTTAAAAAAAATAGTATTGATGTAAAATACTCCACTAACACTATTTATAATACAACCATAGAATTATGAAAAATAATGTAAATTTTTAGACTAAATGCAGTTTTATAAAAAATTACTTAATTTATTAGACTTATTTCGGTTTTTGAATATAGAAACTGCAATAAGTCTTTTAATTTGTTCATATAATGTTTAAATTATTGCATGCCAAAATTACGGAGGTTATTTCCGCTTTTCAGACTAAATCCCGTTTGTCTAAATTTATTTGTATTATGAACCCACTAATGTGATTTGTAAGACTTGCGCCAGGATTGTTAAAATCCTTACGCGAGAAAGCCTATCACATCGTGCTTAATACAAACAAATTTTGTAATTATTATAGCAGTTAATACAAAAAAATCAATATTTGTAACTGATTAAAAAAAGTTATCAGACTTATTACAGTTTTTTGTTTAAAAACGGAATTTCAAATAAAAATTCACGTTTACATAAAAAATATTCATTTTAGGTTTACAAGTTAAAAATTATTTGCTATAATCTTAAGCGAGTATTTATTTACTCCTTGCTTTGCTTAGTGCAAAGCCTATGACCATGAGGAGGTGAATTAGAATGAAAAAATATGAAGTTATGTTTATTGTTAAACCTACTTTATCAGAAGAAGAAGTTAATGCTGTATTAAATAAATATAAAAAAGTATTAACCGATAACAAAGCATCTATTACAGGTGAAACTGATATGGGACAAAGAGAATTAGCATACGAAATTAAAAAATTTAAATCAGGACATTATTTTTTTTTAAATTTTGAAACAGAAAATGAAAACTCTGTAAATGAATTTAATAGACTTGCTACTATTGATGCTGATATCGTACGTCATTTAATAACAAAAGTAGGAGAATAATTATGAATAAAGCATTATTAGTTGGTCGTATTACGATCAAACCAGAACTTAGAACAACTAGTTCAGGTATACCTTTTACACGTTTTAGTGTAGCAATTAATCGCCCATTTAGTAATAATGGTGAAAGAGTTGCAGATTTTATAAATATACTTGTTTGGAGAAAACAAGCTGAAAATGTGTGCAACTTTTTAGACAAAGGAAGCCAAGTTGCTATAGAGGGTAGAATACAAACTGGAAGTTATACTGATAAAGATGGAAACAATCGTACTTCGTTTGAAGTTGTTGCAGATAATGTACAATTTCTTGATTCTAAATCGCAAAGAAGTAGTGATAGCATGATGCCAAGTACTGATGGTACTGACTTAAGCAATGATACTTATAGTGAATTTGGCGAAAGTGTTTCTATAGATGATAATTTCCTAGAATAGGAGAAATATATGGCAGAATTTTTTAGAAAAAAGAAAAAGGTTTGTCAAATGTGTGCTGGTAAAACAGTTGATTATAAAGATGTTGATGTAATAAAAAGATATGTAAGCTCTGATAAAGGTAAAATTTTACCTCGTCGTATTACAGGAGCTTGCGCTAAACATCAAAGATTTATCGCTGGTGAAGTAAAAAAAGCACGTTTTATGGCTTTAATACCTTTTGTTAAATAAGAACTTCGGTTCTTTTTTTATTTATTTCTTTTTAATTATTTGATATAATTTAAGAGGGATATTATGAAGTATATAGAAGTACGCAATTTAAAATACAAAAATGCTATAAAAAATGCATCATTTTGTTTATCTGAAAAATGGAATTCATTTTATTTTTCTGGTCATATAATAATACCCATTTTAATGGGATATGAAGAATATGATGGTTATATAAATATAGATGGTAATTTTTTAAGTAAAAATAATATTAGTAATTTAAAAAATAAATTGTATTATGTTGATAAGAATTTTTATTTTATTTCTAATAATCTATATAATGAATTATTACTTAGTGGTGAAAATTCAGAATCAATCGATAATTACATTATAAATTTTGGCTTGTCTAATTATAAATATATAGATATAAATGAAATACCTTTTGATAAAAAAATAATAGTTTCTATATTATATGGAGTTTTAAAAAAGTTTAAATTTATTTATTTAGATAATATTTTATGCTTTTTAAGTAATGATGATAGAGATAAAATCTATTCTTTACTTATGAATAATAATATAATTGTTTTGAATTTTACAACTAATCCAGAAGAGTTATTGTATTCAAAGAATGTTATAAAAAAAGATTTTAGTATATGTCCAGTTACTGAAATAAATGATATTAAAATAATTGATTTATGTGATAGACTTATTAATTATGGTATATTAAAAGAAAAAAATATAAATATAGATGAGGTAGTTTTGGATTTATGAATGGTTATAAGTTTGAAGGTATAATAAATGGATTTACATTAGACGAAAATTTAATTGATGGTAATGTTATATGTGATATAGATAAACAAATATCATGTGTTTCAAAAAAAGCATATAAGTCTTCTGAGTATATTGATGTTGGTTCTTTTGATATAAATAATTTAAATTATTATGAAAAATTTTTGATTGTTTTTAATTCTTATTTAATTAGAAAACCAGAATATATTATATTTAAAAATATGTTTTGTGATTTTGAATATGAAGATATAAAAAAACTGAAAATTCTATTTAGAACTTTAAAAAAAGATAAGATATGTAAAATAATTATTTGTTCTCGGAATACGGAACTTTTACTTGATTTATGTGATTACGTTATTTGTGAAGAAGGTTCTGGAGATATAATAGAAGTTTTTAAAAATAAAAAAAGTAATGTTCCTTTTTGTATAAAATTTGCGCTTGAATTAGAAGAATATAAGAATAAAAAAATAGGTATTTACCGCAACAATGTTGCTGATTTAGCGAAGGATGTGTATAGATTTGAAAGATAATATAGTTTTTTCAGTTCCTTCTTATTTTAAGATTGTTTCCTTTTTATTTTTCTTGTTGTCAATACTAGTAAATTTCCATTATTTAGGAATAATATTACTTTTTGGTATTCTTTTATTTATAAATTTAAGAAGTAAAATAAATCTGAAATTATATAAACTTGATTATTTTGAGATTTTACTTTTGGTAATTATGTTTATAATTTGTCATTTACATTTTGTTTATGTATTTAAAATTTTATTACTTTTATTTTATGTAAAATATTTATTATACACTAATAATTATATAGATTTGGATGATTCTTTTTATAAAATATTTAAACATAAATTATTTAGATTATTTTATAAGTATCAAATAATAAAAAATAATTTTAGATTGTATACTAAAACTAATTATTCTATGTATGGTAAAAAAAATATATTAAAATCTTTATATTTATCAATCAAAAATATAGATTGTACTAAATATGAAAATTTAAAAAAATATGTTATTAAATCTTCTAAATCTAATTTATATGATTATTTATTTGTATTTATGCATGCTGTAAGCTTTATTTTCTGTTTTCTGTTGGAGGTATATAAATGAGATATTTTATGAAATTTAGTTATAATGGTTCAAAATTTAATGGTTATCAAAAACAAGTTGATAAAAGAACTGTGCAAGGCGATATAGAAAAAGTTTTGAGTCAAATATTTAATGAAAAAATAAGAGTTGTTGCATCTGGTAGAACGGATGCCTTAGTTCATGCCTATAATCAATGTTTGCACTTTGATAGTTCTAAAGAATTTGATTTTGAAAAATTAAGACATTCTTTAAATAGTTTGCTAAAAGATATTTATATCAAAGAATTATACTCTGTTTCTGATGATTTCCATGCAAGGTATAGTGTTCAATCTAAAGAATACGTTTATAAAATTAATATTGGTACTTTTAACCCAATAGAAGAAGATTATGTTTATCAATATAATAAGAATCTTGATATTTCAAAAATGCAAGAAGCAGCTAAATTATTAATTGGTAAACATGACTTTAAATCATTTACTTCTTTAGACTATGAAAAAGATTGTACAAGGGATATTTATAGTATTAATATAACTTTAGAAAATAATATAATATCAATTGATTTTATTGGTAGTGGATTTTTAAAATATATGATAAGAAATATAGTTGGGACTTTAATAGAAGTTGGTAATGGTAGTAAAAGTATTTCTGATGTTCAAAAAATATTAGATGCTAAAGATAGAAGAAAAGCTGGAATATGTGCACCTGCATGTGGACTATATCTAATAAATGTTAATTATTGTTAAGTTTTTGAAGAAATTTTGTTATTTAGGTTGACAAAATATTATGATTTTAATATAATCTATACTGGTACATTTTATTAAGCCCATTAGATCAGATCTTGGGACAATCTGATCAAAACTAGAAAGGGAAAAATATGAAAAATAGTTATATGCAAAGAGCAGAAGATGTAAAACGTGATTGGTATGTAATTGATGCTACTGATGTTAATTTAGGTAGATTAGCTACAAAAGTTGCTCATGTTTTACGTGGAAAGCATAAACCAACTTTTACACCTCATATTGATTGTGGAGATTGTGTAATCGTTATTAATGCTTCAAAAGTTAATTTAACAGGAGATAAGTTAGATAACAAAATGTATTATAACCATAGTGGTTATACTGGTGGTCTTCGTGAAAGAACTGCTAGAGTAATGAAAGAAAAATATCCAGTAGAAATGGTTGAAAGAGCTGTTAAGGGTATGTTACCAAAAGGACGTTTAGGACGTCAAATGTATACAAAATTATTTGTATATGAAGGTGAAAATCATCCACATGCTGCTCAAAAACCAGTTAAAATGGAAGTTAAATAGGAGGAAATATGGCAGAAAGATTATTTATTGGAACTGGCCGCAGAAAATCTTCTGTAGCGCAAGTTAGAATGGTACCTGGAACAGGTAAAATTACTGTTAATGGTCGTGACGTTCATGATTTCTTCCCATATGAAACTAACGTTATGGACTTAAAACAACCACTTGTTGCAACTAACAATGAAAATACATTTGATATTGATGTAGTTGTTAAAGGTGGCGGATTTACTGGTCAAACTGGAGCTATTCGTTTAGGTATTACTCGTGCTTTATTAGAATATGATAAAGTAAATGAAGGTAATGAAAATAGTTATCGTAAATTATTAAAGGTAGCTGGATTTGTTACTCGTGATTCTCGTAAAAAAGAACGTAAAAAACCAGGACTTAAAGCTGCTCGTCGTGCACCACAATTCTCAAAAAGATAGATTGCATACCACAGTTTTACCTCATAAACTCAATGTTTATGGGGTTTTT
>CAJKKJ010000026.1 GCA_905200435.1 uncultured Bacillota bacterium
GTATAATAATGTTAGATAAAGATAAAGAACATATAAAAAATCATTATATAAAAGACGGATTTATCGATTATATCTTAAAAGATGATTTAAAAAACGAATCGAAAAGAATTATTAAAAAAATGTTATAAAATAAGAGTATAAATGTTATTGACAATGTATAATTAATTTGATATTATTTATTTAAAGCGAAGAAAAAGAGAAGTAAAATAAGCAAGTATTTTATAGAGAGTTTATGTTAGGTGAAAATAAACAATACACTTATTTGAAGAAACTTTGAAGCTGAATACTGTATACAAGGTATTTCGCATAAAGAAGCGTTAAAATAAAGAGATATAATTAAGGTGGTACCACGGCTTTTCGTCCTTAGAATTGCGTGGTTTTTATTATGAAAGAGAGGAATAAAATGACAAGAAAAGATTTAGCAGATTTAATATTTCCTAATATTAAATTAACAGTAGAAGATTATGAAAAAATGTATCCCGAAAGAAATTTAGACAAAAATGCAATCGTTTCAAGATATGCTCCAAGCCCAACAGGATTTATTCACATAGGAGCACTACTATCAAGTTTTACAGATAGTGTATTTGCTAAACAAACAAATGGTGTTTTTTATTTAAGAATAGAAGATACAGATACCAAAAGAACAGTTGAAAATGGTATAAATACAATAATTGAAGGCTTAAAAGAGTTTAATGTAACATTTGATGAAGGACCAAATAGTGATAACACAAGTTATGGTGCATATGGTCCATACATTCAAAGCGAAAGAAAAGAAATATACCAAGCATTTATTAAACATTTAATTGAAAATGGTAAAGCTTACCCATGCTTTTGCACAGCAGAAGAAATTGATCAAATAAGAAAAGATGAAGAAGCATGCAAAGCAAGAATTGGTTATTATGGTGAATGGGCTCATTGTAGAAATTTAAGTGTAGATGAAGCATATGAAAAAATAAAAAACGGTGAATCTTATATTATCAGATTTAAAAGTGAAGGCGATTTTAATAAAAAAATCATTTGTCATGATGAAATAAGGGGAGATATAGCATTCCCAGAAAATGATATTGACATCGTTATTATGAAAAGTGATGGATTACCAACATATCATTTTGCTCATTTAGTAGATGATCACTTAATGAGAACAACTCATGTGATTAGAGGAGATGAATGGTTAAGTAGTTTACCACTTCATATTCAGTTATTTGAAGCATTTGGTTATAAACCATTAAAATACTGTCATATCGCGCCTCTTTGTAAAGTGGATGAAGAAACAGGTAATGTAAGAAAAGTTAGCAAAAGAAAAGATCCTGAATTTGCAATGAGTTACTATCATAAAGAAGGTATACCATCTGAAGCAGTAAGATTATATTTAGCAAATATTACCAGCAGTGCTTTTGAATCATGGTTTTTAGCAAATCCAACACTTGATATAAAAGATTTTAAATTCGAATTTAAAAAAATGAACAAAAGTGGAGCATTATTTGATGTAAACAAATTAATGAATATAAGTAAAACATATATAAGTCATTTAAAAGCAGATGATTTATATGAAAGAGTTAGTAAATATTTAAAAGAATATGATACTGATTTCTATAATGTATTTACTAAAAATAGTACTTATTCAACAAATATTTTAAATATTGAAAGAGAAGTTAAAAAGCCACGTAAAGATATAGGTAAATATAGTGATGTATTTAATGAAATAAATTATATGTATGATGAATACTTTAAACCAAATTATGAAAATAAAAATTTGGATGCAGATATGTATTTAGAATATATAGAAAATGTATTTAATGAAAATGATGATAAAAATACATGGTTTAATAATTTATCACTATTTGCATCAAAATATAATTATGCATCAATGAAAGACTATAAAGAAAATCCAGATAATTATAAAGGCCATATAGGTGATTTCTGTGAAGGATTAAGATATATAGTATCTAGTAGAACTCAAACTCCTGATCTATATGAAATAACAAAACTAATTGGCAAAAATAGACTAATTGAAAGAATAAATAACTACAAAAAAGCAGTTGAATAAATCAACTGCTTTTTGTTTTATTAATCAAATAGCCAATTAAAAATCCACCAACAATATTACCAAGTGTTACAAAACATAAATTATTTAAAATGCCAATTAATGAAATTTTATTAAAATTATCAAAAAGTGCTGCAAATAAATAATACATATTTGCTATACTATGTTCAAAACCAAGTAAAACAAAAGCAAAAACTGGAAAAATACAACATAAAACTTTTTCAACCAGAGTTTTAGAAATACTAGCTAAAAAAACAGCACTACAAACTAAAATGTTGCACAAAATACCAAGAGCAAAAGCATTAATAATACTCAAATTGATTTTAGATAATCCGATTTTTAATATAGAACTACCAAATAAATCAAAATGATTTGTTAAACTAACTAAAATAACCGTTCCAATCGCACCAACTAAGTTGCCCAAATAAGAAGTAATAAGTAATTTTAAACTAGATTTTATTTTTATTTTTTTATTAATTAAAGGAATAATAACAAGACAATTACCAGTAAAAAGTTCGGTTTTAAATAGAACAACTAAAATTAAACCGATTGGAAATACTAAAGCACTTAATAATTTAGAAATAGAATAGTTAGTAATGCTAGAACTTACAACAATTGATAACATTGAGGCAATTGCAATAAAAAATCCTGCCATAATTCCTTTTATAAAAATTGTATTAATATTTTGATTAACTTTTTTAATCATACCTTCTTCAAAATCATTCATTATATAACCTCCAATAATCATTTTATCATAGAATTAAAAAAATAAAAATAAATTATATTAAAAAAAGTAAATATCCGTTTTTCAGAAATATCTATAGAAAAAGTGATTTTTTTCAAAAAATTTGATATAATTTAATTAAGAAAAGAGGAAGAAAATGAAATACTATTGTATTGGTATAAAAGGATCGGGAATGGCTGCGTTAGCTTGTATACTAAAAGACTTAGGAAACGAAGTAAGTGGATACGATGATGATACATCGTACAAATATACCCTTGAAGGATTAAATAAAAGAAACATAAAAGTTTATAGCGATAACACTCATGAAATAGATAAAGACACAATCGTAACATACTCAAAAGCATTCTCTGAAGATCACATAGAAATGAAAAGATGTAAAAATCTAAATCTAAAATTTATTGAATACTTTGATTTAATGGGCAAATTATCAAAAGAATTTTATACAATAGGTGTAAGTGGAACTCACGGAAAAACAACAGTATCTAGTTTATTAAGAACAATAATTGGACCCAAAGCAAATTATTTTATAGGCGATGGAGAAGGCTATGCCTCAAAAGAAAATAAGCTAATGATAATGGAATCATGCGAATTCAACAAGCACTTCTTACACTATTATCCAAGTTTAGCAATCATAACAAATATTGATAGGGATCATACAGAATGTTATAAAGACATGGATGATCTAACAAATTCATTCAAAGAATTTGCTGAAAGAGCTAAAACAGTTGTTTGTATGGGCGATGATCCAAGAATAAAAAACATAAAATTTAATAATAAAGTAATATACTATGGAATGAATGAAACAAATGATATTTATGCAAAAAACATAATCAAAAATGAAGAAGGAAATACATTTGATATATATATAAAAAATGAATATCTAGGAACATTCTTTGTACCATTATTTGGCGATCACATGATACTAAACACTCTATGTGCAGTTGCGACCTCTCTAGAAATAGGAATAAATATAAATGAAATCAAAGAAAAATTAATTCACTTTGAAAATGCTAAAAGAAGATTTAAAGAAACAAAAGTAAATGATACTATTATAATAGATGACTATGCACACCATCCAACAGAAATAAAAGCAACAATTGAAAGTGCCAGACAAAAATATCCAGATAAAAAAATAATTGCTGTATTTATGCCTAATACGTATTCAAGATATAGAGATTATGCTGAAGAGTTCGTTGAAACATTTAAAAAAGCAGATTATACATTCTTGACAATGGTAAGTTCAAACAGAGAAAAGAAAGAAGACTACAATATTGATAGTGATGACATCATAAAAGAAATAAATGGTGAAATATTAACCGATGATTTAAAAGATTTATTAAAATATAAAGGATCAGTATTTTGTTTTATGAGCTGTGCATCAATATACCATATAGAAGAAAAATTTATAAATTTATTAAAAAATTCAGTATAATACTGATTTTTTTTTAATAATGTGCTAAAATTAAAAAAGGTGGTAAAAATGACATATTTAGATTATTCAGCAACAACTCCAGTAAATAAAGATGTTTTAGATAGTTTCAATAAAGTCACAACTAATTTTATTGGAAACCCTAATTCATTACATAGACTAGGCGTTGAAGCAAAAGAATTAATAGATGAAGCAACTCATCAAATTGCTCAGATTTTAAACATAAAAGATGATGAAATAATTTATACAAGTGGGGCATCAGAAAGTAATAATACAGCTTTAAAAGGTATATGCTCTAAATATCAAAATAGAGGTAAAAAAATATTAACAACAAAACTAGAACACTCTAGTATATATGGTGCATTAGGATATTTACAAAAAAATGGTTTTACATTAGATTTTATAGAATTAAATGAAAATGGCGAAATAGATATAAATGATTTAAAAAACAAACTAACAGATGATGTTATATTAGTTACAATAAGCCATGTTAATAGTGAACTAGGAATAAAACAAAATGTAAATGAAATAGGTAAAATTATTCATGAAAACAGTAAAGCCTATTTTCATGTTGACATGACACAATCAATTGGCAAAATAAAAGTATCATTTGAAAATATTGATCTAGCTTCCTTTACAGCACATAAAATATATGGGTTAAAAGGAATAGGTGCATTATATCTAAAAAAAGGAATAGTAATAGACAATTTAATACATGGTGGAAAAAGCACAAGCGTATATAGAAGCGGAACTCCATCAGCAGCACTTATTGTTTCTTTTTCAAAAGCATTAAGATTAATATATAATGATATTGATGAAAAATATAATCATGTTTTAGAATTAAATAATTATTTAAAAAATAATTTAAAATGTGAAATTAATAGCACTCCTTCTTCAATACCTCATATACTTAATTTAAGCATTTTAAACATAAAACCAGAAACAGTATTACACGCTTTAGAAAAATATGATATCTTTATATCAACCCAAAGTGCTTGTTCAACAGGTGATACAAGTACAAGTGTATATGCTGTAACTAAAGATATAGAAAAAGCTAAACACAGTATAAGAATTAGCTTGTCATATCTAACAACTATGGATGAAGTAAAGTACTTTATAAAATGTTTTAATGAGGTACTAGAAGAATATGGAAAATGAAATATTTGAAAATACTCATTTTAATGATTTCAATAAAACAGTATATGATAACTGCATATTTAAATGTTCAGATTTTTCAAATATAAATATAGAAGATATAGGCTTTATAAATTGTAAATTTATTGAGTGCAAATTTGTTGGAACAACAATAAATGATAGTTTATTAAAAAATGTTTTATTTGATTCATGTAAAATGAATTTTATAATTATAAGTGATTCAAATATAAATAATGTTTGTTTTAATAAGTGTACTCTAATAGAAGGAACATTATACAATAATAAATTAAATAAAAAAAGTTATATATTTAATAATAACAATATGGAAAAAATAAATATAAATGATAGTATGAAAAATATATCATTAATTGATAATAACATAAATGGAATTAATATAAATTTAGAAAATATTAAAGGATGTATTGTATCAAAAGATGATTTAATTATATTGTCAGGTTTATTAGGAGTTGAAGTTAAATGAAAGTAATTGAAATAACTGCTATATGGTGTCCTAGCTGTTTAGTAATGCGACCAATATATGAAAAAATATATGAAAAATATAATTTAGATGTAACAAAATTAGATTATGATACAGATGATATAAAAGAATATAATGTTGGAAATATTTTACCAGTATTAATAATAAATGATAAAAGATTTATTGGTGAAGTTAAAATGAAAGAAATAGAAAATTATTTGGAGAATTTATGAAAAAGTTAATATTTATTTTATGTTTCTTTATATTTATTGATGTGAATGCCAAAGTAAATGTATATTTATTTTATGGAGATGGATGTCCTCACTGCGCTCACTTTGAAGAATTTGCTGAAAACAATATGAAAAAATATGATTTCGAAGTAACAAAGTATGAAGTTTGGTATAATAATGAAAATAAAAAATTATTAAATAATGTTGCTCAAAAATTTAATGATCAAAAATATGGTGTTCCTTATATTATAGTTGGAAACAAAAGAATAATTGGCTGGAATGAAACGAAAACCAAAGAATTTGTTGATTTAATTAATAAAAATAAGGAGTATAAATATTGTGATATTTTAAAAGAAAATAATTGCACAAAAGATACTGAAGGAACATTAAGAATAGATAAAAATGAAAAAGAGATTGTATTTTCATATTTAAAAAAATATGTATCTTTAGTATTAAATTTGTTTGGATAGGAAGTATTTATGAAAAAATTGATTTTATTTATATTTAGTTTTTTTGTACTTATTAATGTTAGTGCAAAAACAGCAAAAGTATATTTGTTTTATGGAAATGGTTGCCCTCATTGTGCTCAGTTTGAGGAGTTTGCTCAAAAAAATAAAGATAAATATAATTTTGAAGTTATATCGTATGAAACTTGGTATAACGAAGATAATAGTGCTTTATTAAACAAAGTATATGAACGTTTTAATGATAAAAAAGGTGGTGTACCTTACATAGTAGTTGGCAATCAAAGAATAATTGGATGGAGTGATTCAGCTGAAGAACAATTTATTTCACTTGTTAAGAAAAATCGTCAAAGCGATTATTGTAGTATTGTCGAAGATATTTTAAATGGTACTGATAATTGTACACCAGGAGAAGACATTTTAGGAAAAGTTAAAGTACCTATTATAGGATATGTTGAGCCAGAAGAAGTATCTCTTGGTTTAGTCGCGATGATAATAGGTCTAGTAGATGGTTTTAATCCTTGTGCTATGTGGGTATTGTTATTATTACTTTCTGTTTTGATAAATATGAAAGATAGGAAAAGAATGTGGATAATTGGTTTTACATTTTTGTTTACTAGTGCCTTTGTATATTTCCTTATTATGGGATCTTGGATAAGCGTTGTTTCTAAAATGAGTGATATCATTGTTTTAAGAAACATAATAGCAGTTATTGCTGTTATTGGTGGCTTGTATAATTTGTATGGTTTTATTAAACCAGCGCCAACTGGTTGCAATGTAACTGATAATAATAAAAGAAAAAAAATTATGGATAGGGTAAAAGAATTTTGCTCTGAAAAAAACTTTTTCCTTGCTATAATTGGTTCAATTGGTTTAGCAATTTCTGTTAATGTTGTTGAACTTGCTTGTTCAGCTGGACTTCCGATTGTTTTTTCAGAAATATTGAGTGTTAATAATTTAAGTGGTTTTGAACATGTTATATATTTACTTATTTATATATTATTCTTTATGCTTGATGATATTGTTATATTTATAATTGCAATGACAACTATGAAATTAACTGGTATTTCTAATAAATATGGTAAGTATTCACATTTAATTGGTGGCATAATTATGGTACTTGTTGGTATACTTTTATTATTTAAACCAGAATGGATAATGTTGAATTTTTAAGACTATTAAAAAGATGATTAAAGTAGAACCTTACACTTTTTATGTAAAGCAATAAAAAAATTAAAAAGTGGCAATTTCCCTTTTTCAAGGGCAAAATTATTAAAATAGGGTAAAATTCGTCTAAGGCGAATTTTCTTTTTTTTAAACTATTTTTTTTCCAATTTAGGAAAAGTCTCATTTTACAAGTATTTCTATATTTGCTATAGTACTTCCTCGTGAGAGAAGATGAAGTATATGAAATTTATACCATTAACATTTGATTTGTCAGCAAAGTTCTTTTTTTCATTCTTATGAAGTTATTGTTAAGAAATTTTTAGAATCAGTTTTAAATATTAAAGTAAATGAATATGAGTTTTTAGAAAATGAATTACCAGTAACTAATTTTA
>CAJKKJ010000027.1 GCA_905200435.1 uncultured Bacillota bacterium
TTGGACAAGCGTTTTTGTAAAACCATTAGCTTGGTTAATATTAAAAGTTGGACTTATTGTTAAAGATTACGGAATATCATTAATAATAATAACAATATTAATTAGATTATTATTATATCCATTAACTAATAGCACGGCTATGCAATCAGAAAGTCTAGCAAAAGCAAAACCAGAACTTGATAAATTAGAAAAAAAATATGCTGGCAAAAATGACCAAGAGTCAATGATGAAAAAAAGTCAAGAAATGATGTTGGTATATAAAAAATACAATATTAATCCATTATCAAGTTGTTTATTCGCTTTAATTCAAATACCACTTTTAATATCATTTTATGAATCAATGAATCGTTTACCAGCAATCTTTGAAGGAAAATTCTTACATATTGTAGATTTAGGTAAAACAGCATCAAGTGCCTTTGGAGATGTAGTAAATGGTGCATCAGCACTTAATCTATTATATATATTACTACCAATTCTAGTAACTCTAGTAACGCATTTTTCATTTAAATTAAATAAAACAGCAACAACTGGAACAGAAGATAACATGATGAAATTTATGCCAATATATATGGTTGGAATAATAGGCTTCTCATCAATCTTTATGTCAACAGCAATTTGTTTATACTGGATAACAAACAGTACATTTACAATAATTCAAAATCTAATTGTTAAAAGGAGAGTCCAAAATGCAAAATAAATATGAAGGAAGAACATACGAAGAAGCATTACAAAAATGTTTAAGAGCACTAGAACTAGATGAAACAGAACTATATATTGATGTAAAAGAACTAGAACCATCTGAAGATAATAAAAATAAAATAGAAATAACAGTATTACCAAAATCAGAAGTAATAGAATATATAAAAGAAATTATCCAAAATATTGGTAATGCACTAGTATCAAAAATAACAACCAAAGTAAGTGATATTGATGATGTATTAAATGTTTCGATATACTCAGAAGTAAATCCAATATTAATAGGTAAAGATGGAAAGAATTTGAGCGCAATTCAAACAATAATAAAACAAGCTATATTTAGAAAATTTAATAGAAGTGTAAAAATTTCAGTAGATATAGCAAATTATAAAAATAAAAAAATAAAAAATCTAAAATATGAAGTTTCAAAAATTGCAAATGAAGTACTAAACTCTAAAATAGACGCTCATTTAGATCCAATGAATTCATATGAAAGAAGAATCGTGCACACATTAATAAGTGAGTATAAAAACTTAGAAACAATAAGTGAAGGTGAAGAACCTAACCGTTATGTTGTAATCAAATATAAAGAAAACATAGACTAGTAAGTCTTTTTTTCTTGTATTATTTTTAAGTGTGTGCTAAAATACCATTAGAAAAAAAGGAGGTAAACTATGAATGATACAATTGCAGCACTTGCAACAGCACTTGGAGTAGGGGCAATATCAATAATTAGAGTAAGTGGAGAAGAAGCAATAAGCATTGTAAATTCTATATTTAAAGGAAAAGATTTAACAAAAGTTGAAGATCACACCATAAATTATGGTTTTATTGTTGATAAAGACAAAAAAATAGATGAGGTATTAGTTTCGGTTATGAAAGCACCAAAAACATTTACTAAAGAAGATGTAGTAGAAATAAATTGTCATGGTGGTATAATCGCAAGTAATAAAATACTAGAACTATTATTAACAAATGGATGTAGGCTAGCCCAGCCAGGAGAATTTACTAAAAGAGCATTTTTAAATGGTAGAATAAATTTAATAGAAGCCGATGGTATAATGGATATGATAAATGCCAAAACAACCAAAATGGGTTCGATGGCAATGCAAAAAATAAACGGAAATACAAGTAACAAAATAAAAGAAATAAGAAATCTATTAGCAGGTATTATAACAAATATCGAAGTAAATATTGATTATCCTGAATATTATGATATAGAAGAAATGACAAATGAAAAAATAGAAACAGGAATGAAAGAAATTCAAAATATCTTAGAACAAACAATAAAAAATTCTAAAGATGGTGCAATTATTAAAAATGGTATAAATATGCTTATTCTAGGAAGACCAAATGTTGGAAAAAGTAGTTTATTAAATGCTTTACTTGAAGAAGAAAAAGCAATTGTAACAGATATAGCAGGAACAACAAGAGATATTGTTGAAGGGGAAATAACAATAAATGGTATTGCTTTAAACCTAATAGATACAGCTGGAATAAGAGAATCAGACAATCTAGTCGAACAAATTGGTGTTAATAAAAGTATCCAAATGATTGAAAAAGCTGATTTAATAATCTATATGTTAAATAATAATGATGTATTTACAAAGGAAGATGCTGATTTATTAGAAAAAATAAGTAATAAACCACATATAGTATGTGTAAATAAAATAGATTTAGAAAACAAATTAATAATTCCTGAAAATATCAAACCAATTAAAATGAGTATTCAAAATAAAAAAGGAATTGAAGAATTAAAAAATAAAATAATTGAAATGTTTAATCTAGAACAAATAGAAACAGCTGACTTAAATTACATAACAAACCCAGAACAAATAGCAAAACTAAAAAAGAGTTTAAATTTAACAAAAGAAGTATTATCTAAAGTACATCAAACAAGTGTTGATATGCTAGAAATAGATATCAGAGCTATTTGGACATGTTTAGGCGAAATATTAGGTGAAAGTTATGATGAAGAATTACTAGATGAACTATTTTCAAGATTTTGTGTAGGGAAGTGAAATAATGAAATATGAAATAATAGTTGTAGGAGGAGGTCATGCAGGCTGTGAAGCATCACTTGCATCAGCAAGAAAAGGCCATAAAACTCTTCTTGTAACATCAAATATAAAAAATATAGCCGATATGCCATGTAATCCATCAATTGGTGGATCAGCAAAAGGAATAGTAGTAAGAGAAATAGATGCCTTAGGTGGCGAAATGGGTAGAAATGCTGATAAATCCTTACTACAAATAAAAATGTTGAATAATGCCAAAGGTCCAGCAGTCCGTGCTTTGCGCGCCCAAGCAGACAAAATAACATATCCACAAAATATGTTGAAAACTCTAAAAAATACAGAAAATTTAACAATTCTAGAAGGAATGGTTGAAGATTTAATAATTAAAGAAAATAAAGTAAAAGGAATTATACTTGAAGATGGAACAAAAATAGAATCTGAAATAGTAATATTAACAACTGGAACATATTTAAAAGCTGATATTATGATTGGTTCAACAAGAACAAGAAGTGGCCCTCATTATGAAAAACCAAGTAATTTCTTAAGTGACAATTTAAAAAAGTATGGTTTAAAAATAATAAGATTAAAAACAGGTACTCCACAAAGAATTGATAGAAAAACAATTGATTTTTCAAAAACTGAATTAGAAGAAGGAGACAAAAATCCATTAACATTTAGTTTTGACGACATTGTATACTATGATGTTGATAATCAAATACCATGTCATTTAACATATACAACAAGTAAAACTCATGAAATAATCAAAGAGAATATCCATAAATCAAGTATGTATGGTGGTTTAAATGATGTTACAGGAGTTGGTCCAAGATATTGTCCTTCAATAGAGGATAAAGTAATGCGTTTTAAAGATAAAGAAAGACACCAGTTATTCCTAGAACCAGAAAGTTTATACTATGATGATATATATTTACAAGGTTTTTCAACAAGTATGCCATACGAAATTCAAGAACAAATGGTCCATTCATTACCAGGTTTAGAAAATGCAAAAATATTAAAATATGCTTATGCGATAGAATATGATGCCATTTATCCAACACAAATGAAAGCTAATCTAGAATCAAAAGTAATTGAAAATCTATTCACAGCAGGTCAAATAAATGGTACATCAGGTTATGAAGAAGCAGCATGTCAAGGTTTAATGGCCGGAATAAATGCATCTTTAAAATTAGAAAACAAAGAACCACTTATTTTAAAAAGAAATGAAGCTTATATTGGCGTATTAATAGATGATTTAATAACAAAAGGTATAAAAGATCCCTATCGTTTATTATCATCTAGAGCAGAGTATCGCTTACTTTTAAGAAGTGATAACGCTGATGAAAGATTAACTCCAAAAGGAAAAGAAATAGGTCTAATATCAGATGAAAGATATGAAAAATATCTGAACAAAAAAAGTAAAGAACAAGAATTAATGAATCTTTTGAAAAAAAATAAAATAACTCCAAAACAAGATGTTTTAGAATATTTGGAAAAAGTAAATTCATCAACATTAAAAGATGGTATATCATTATATGATTTATTAAAAAGACCTGAGATTAAAATGGAAAATATCGAGCATTTTGTTAATTTAGATGAATATGAAAAAGAAATAAAAGAAAATGTTGAAATCAACATTAAATATGAAGGATATATAAATAAAGTAAATAAAGAAATAATAGATTATAATAAATTGGAATCAAAAAAAATACCATCAGATATAGATTATGATAAAATAATTAATCTAGCAAGTGAAGCCAAACAAAAATTAAAAGAGGTAAGACCAGTTACCCTAGCGCAAGCATTAAGAATAAGTGGTGTTAATCCAATAGATATATCATTACTTTCTATATATATAAAAAAGGAATACCAAAATGGAATTAAATGAATTTATAGATGAATTAAAAAAAATAGATATAGAATTATCTTTAGAACAATTGAACCAGTTAGAACAATATTATAATCTAGTTATCGAAAAAAACAAAGTTATGAATTTAACCGGTATAACAGATAAAAAAGAGTTCTACTTAAAACATTTTTATGATAGTTTAACATTAAATAAAATTGTGAATCTTAAAGAAATAGATTCCTTATGCGATATTGGAAGTGGGGCTGGTTTTCCAGGAATAGTCTTAAAAATAGCATTTCCTCATCTAAAAATTACATTAGTAGATTCATTAAATAAAAGGATAATCTTTTTAAATGAAGTAATAAATAATTTGAATTTAAAGAACATCGAAGCAATATGTACAAGAGCAGAAGATTATTCAAGAATTAATGAAGAAAAATATGATTTAGTAACTGCAAGAGCAGTCGCAAGTTTAAGTGTTCTATTAGAGTGTTCAATTAGATTGGTAAAAATAAATAAATTTTTTGTTGCAATGAAAGGGAATCAAATAGAATCATTTAATCATGAAAAAGAATTACAAGTAAAAAAAATAGAAGAAATTGATTTTAAACTTCCTTTTGAAGAAAGTGAAAGAAAGTTAATAAAGTTTCAAAAAATCAATTCAACACCGAAAAAATATCCAAGAACTTATAGTGTAATAAAAGCAAAACCACTATAGGTTTTTTATTTCCCGGGAAATAATTATATATGTAATCCCTTATTTTATAAGGATTTTTAAATTTAAAAAATATTTCCCAAAAATAAAATAAAATATTTCCCAAAATATTTCCCAAAATGTTGAATTTTTATTTTTTTTGTAGTATGATATAAATGTATTAGAATATAGGAGTTGTCATATGGATGAAAAAAAAATCACCAATATAAATATTGAAAATATATTACCAAATAGGATGCAACCAAGAATTGTATTTGATGATGAATATATAGACGAATTAGCAGATTCAATAAAAAAGCATGGAATTATTAATCAAATAACAGTAAGAAGATTGGGAGATAAATTTGAAATAATAGCTGGCGAGAGAAGATTTAAAGCATGCAAATCATTAGGACTAAAAGAAATCCCAGCAATAATAATAGAGGCAGATGATAAAAAAACTGCTGAACTTGCTCTTATTGAGAATATCCAAAGAAAAGAATTATCTCCAATTGAAGAAGGCATGTCTTATGAAAAAATTTTACAAATAGGAGATATGACACAAGCAGAATTATCAAAACAATTAGGAAAAAAACAATCAACAATCGCGAACAAAATCAGATTGTTAAAATTGGATGATAGTGTAAAAGAAGCCTTACTTAAAAATCAAATTTCAGAGCGCCATGCCAGATTACTTTTAAAACTATATGACAAGAATGATCAGAAAAAATTATTGACTAAAATAATAAACGAAAGACTTACAGTTAGACAAACTGACAAAGAAATAGAAAAAATAGTAGATGAAAAAGGGGAGATGATTGAAATGGATAGAAATATACCAGAAAATAATATAATACTAAATAATGAAGAAGAAATAGTAAAAAATCCTGAAGAAAAAATAAATCCAAGTTTTGTAGACATAAAAAAAGAAGAAAAATCAGAAGATATATTCAAAGAGAAACCAACAATTAATATAGAAGACTTGTTGAAACCAAGTTCTAATATGAATATTAACAAACCAGTAGAAAGTGTACAACCAAAAGTAGAAGAAACTACAAATGAAATGCCATCTGCACCTACAAGTCATAAATTCTTTGGTTTCTTCCCTCAAGAAGATACAAAGGAAGAAAAGAATGAAGAATCACCAGCACCAATGAGTTTTAATATTAATGATATAGAAACAAAAACAAATGATGAAGAAGAATTACCAAAAGTAGAAGTTGAACAGATTGAAGAACCAGAGGAGCAAAAACCAACAATAGAAGTTCCAAACGTACCAGAAACAGTAAATAATCAAGAAGAAACAATTATAGCTGAGCCGAAAGAAGAAAAAGAACCAGAGTTCGATTTTAATAATTTTAATCCAATAATTCATAATGATTTTGCAAATGATGTAATAAACGATGATGATATTGAATTTATAGAAGAAGAGGAAGAAGAAAAAACTCCAGTAGAAGAAGTAAATGCACCTAAGCAAATGAAAGATGTTATAAAAGTTTTAAGAGATTGTAATGATATAATTGAAAGTTATGGTTATAGAATTGAAACAGAAGAATTTGATTTAGAAACAATGTATCAAGCAATATTCAAAATATATAAAAACTAGAACGAAAATATTCGTTCTTTTTGTTAAAATATGGTAAAATATTTATGGATGTGAAATTATGCAAAAATTAAAAATAGTATATGAAGATAAATACTTAATAGTTATAAATAAGCCACATAATTTGCTAACAATTGCAACCGAAAAAGAAAAAAATAATACCCTATATCATGAAGTATTAACATATGAACAAAAAAAACATAAGAATAATAAAATTTTTATTGTTCATAGATTAGATAGGGAAACAAGTGGTTTAATAATATTTGCAAAATCTCAAAAAGTAAAAGAAACATTACAAAATAATTGGGATAGTGTAAATAGATACTATGTAGCACTTTTAGAAGGTAAAGTTGAAAATTCAGGAGAAATAAAAAGTTATTTAAAAGAGACCAAAACACTATTAACATATTCATCAAAAGATAAAACAGGAAAGCTTGCAATAACAAAATATAAATGTTTACAAACAAGTAATAAATTTTCACTAGTAGAAATTCAAATATTAACAGGAAGAAAAAATCAAATAAGAGTACATATGAATGATATAAAGCATCCAATAGTAGGTGATATAAAATATGGGTCAAAATATACTCAGAATAAAATAATGTGCTTAACAGCTTATAAGATAGATTTTTCTCATCCCATAACAAAAGAAAAAATGAATTTAGAAATTGGTATTCCAAAAGAATATGTTAATTTAATGACAAAAAAGTAATAAATTTAAAAAATAATAATAAAAAACATATTGTAAAAATATGTAAACAAAGAAGGTCAAAAATGAAAAACAAAAAATACTTAGCGCTTTTAATTATATTTATAATTTTAGCATTATGCCCACTTTTATTTAAAGGAATATTTGTAGGACATGATATAACATTTCATCTTTCAAGAATAGAAGGAATAACAGAAGGATTAAAAAATGGTACATTTCCAGTGTTAATATATCCAGGATATTTGAATAATTATGGGTATGCCAGTGGAATTTTCTATCCAGACTTTTTTCTATATTTGCCCGCAATATTACATTTAACAGGATTAAGTACAATACTATCATACAAAATATTATTATGCATTTTAACAATACTAATACCTTTATCAATGTATTTTTGCACAAAAAAAATAACAAAGTCAGAAAAATCCGCATTAATATCTGCAATTATCTATTTAATGAGTTCATATAGAATTACAGATATGTGGGTTAGAGCT
>CAJKKJ010000028.1 GCA_905200435.1 uncultured Bacillota bacterium
AGTATTTATTATTCTTTTTTTCATATATTTAAATGGTGAATAATATGTTTTTTAAAAATATACATATAAGAATAAAAATAGTTAGTTTGATATTTGTAATGATTACATTATTAATAATCGGTAAAATATTTTATGTGCAAGTATTTAGTTATAAAAAATTAAACAAAAATGCTAATAGTTTATGGAGTAGAAATTTGCCTATTGAAGGAAATAGGGGGTTAATATATGATATGAATGGGAATGTATTAGTTAATAATACTACTACAGTATCATTAGTACTAATTCCTAATCAAATTGAAAATAAAGAAGAAACAACAAAAAAATTATCGGAAATATTAAATGTAAGTTATGATGAAATGTATAAACATGTAAGTAAACATTCATCTATTGAAAGGGTTCATCCGGAAGGAAGAAAATTATCATTTGAAATAGCAGATAAAATCGAAAACTTAAAATTACCGGGTGTATATTTATTAAAAGAAGCGAAAAGGAATTATTTGTATGGTTCGATGCTTAGTCAAACACTAGGTTTTGTTGGTGTGGATAATCAAGGTTTAAGTGGGCTAGAATTAATGTATGATAAATATTTAACGGGAGCATATGGTGCGATTAAATATTATTCTGATGCCAAAGGGAAAAAGTTGGAACTTTCAGAAGTTTATGTAAAACCAACTGATGGAATAAATATGACTCTAACTATTAATTTAGAAATTCAAGAAGCCTTAGAAAGAGAACTTAGCAATGCTGTTAGTAAATATGATCCAGAACATGCACTTGGTATTGTAATGAATCCGAAAACGGGAGAAATACTTGCAATATCGTCAAGACCAAATTTTGAGCCAAGCAATTATAAAGACTACGATATAGAAACAATAAATCGTAATTTGCCAGTATGGATGACTTATGAACCTGGATCAACATTTAAAATAATTACTTTAGCATCGGTATTAGAAGAAGGATTAGTTGATTTAGAAAAAGATACATTCTATGATTCCGGAGGAGTTAATATATCAGGTGCTAGAATTAGATGCTGGAAAGCAGGAGGACATGGTGCTGAAACGTATTTACAAGTAGTTGAGAATTCTTGCAATACAGGCTTCGTTAGTCTAGGATTCAAATTAGGCAAAGAAAAATTATTTAACTATATAAAGAAATTTGGATTTGGAAGTAAAACGGGAGTTGATTTAAATGGAGAAGAAAATGGTATATTATTTAAATTAGATAAAGTAGGTGATTTGGAACTTGCAACAACATCATTTGGTCAAGGTGTCAGTGTAACTCCAATTCAACAAATAGTTGCTGTATCAGCAGCAATTAATGGTGGTTATTTAATGAAACCATATATTGTAAAGTCATTAAATGAACCAGTTACTAATACCGTTATAAAAGAAAATAAGCCTACTATCGTAAGAAAAGTTATATCAGAAGAAACAAGTGCTAAAGTAAGATATGCACTAGAAAGTGTTGTTGCAAACGGAACAGGAAGAAATGCTTATATTGAAAATTATAGAGTTGGTGGAAAAACTGGAACTGCTCAAAAAGTTAAAAATGGTGTATATATGGTGGGCAATTATATAGTATCATTTATTGGCTTTTTGCCTGCTGATGATCCAGAAGTGGTAGTATATATTGCAATCGATCATCCAAAAGGGATAGTTCAATATGGAGGTACTGTATCTGCACCAATTGCAAGGGAAGTTTTACTTGATTCAATAAGTGCTTTAAATATAAAACCTAAAGGTGGAATAGAAAAAAAGTATAACTGGAACGATAAGAAAGCATATACACTAAATGATGTTACTGGAATGAAAGTTAATGAAGCAATAAAATCGTTAAAACATTTTAAGGTAGAATATTCAGGAACTGGAAATAAAGTAATATATATGTCACCGGCTTCTGGAACAAGGTTAGTAGAGGGAAGTACTATAAAATTAATGGTTGGAGAATAGTTTAAAAAATGATATAATATATGTAGGAGAGTTGGTATTATGAAGTTAGTTCTTGCAAGTACTTCCAAAATAAAAAATGAAATATTAAATAAAGTTGGAATGAAACATAGTAATGTAAAAAGCACTTTTGAAGAAGTATCAAATAATAAAGAAGATGTATATCAATACGTAAAAGAACTGGCATATGGTAAAGCATGTAATGCTTGTATTGATGATAAATCTATAATATTAGGTTTAGATACCGTTGTGTATGTTAATGGTAAGATACTTGAAAAACCTAAAAGTATTGATGAAGCAAAACAAAATTTAAAAATATGCTCTTCAAATACTTCTTATGTTATAACGGGTATTGCTTTAATTAACAAATATAATAATCAAGTTATAAATGATTATGCTGAGACTAAAGTCATTCTTAATGATATATGTGATGAAGATATAGAATACTATATCGAAAATGAACCAGATGTTATGTATGCTTCTGGCTTTGTAATTGAGACTATAGCTTCTAATTTCATTAAAAAAATAGATGGAAGTTTTTATAATATATTAGGTGTTCCTGTTGAAAAAATATACGAATATCTTAAGGATTGGAATATATATCTTAAAGATTTAGAATAAAGAGGTGCTGTATGAATTTTAAAATTACTTTAGAGAAATTTAGACAATATAAAGAAAAAATTATGGAAACTGAATATTCCTATGATGAAAAAGAAGCATTTCTAAGGTGTTTTAATCTTCAGAAAGAAATTCTAAAATATGATTTAAGCGATATTCCTTTTGAAGAATGGGAAGGTATGACTATATATGCTGATAATGAAAATAGAGCTTTCTTTTCTGGAACACATGCAAATATTGACTTTAGCTTAGTTGAATATTTTGGAAATGCTGAATTTCATGGCTGTAACATTAAAAATTTAGAAAAAATTGATAATTATATTAACTCTAATGATTTCGATGATTATATAATTAAAAAAAATAAAAACTTATTTTTAGTTGGAAATTTTGATGATTCTTTTAAAGAAAAGTTTTATTCATTTTCACTTACTATAGATGATATATTAAATTTAAATGAAGAACAAATTATAGAGTTAGAGGAAAAAAATATTGATCATTTTAAAGAGAATATAATGATAAATTGTTTGGGTATAAGAAAAATAGTATTACTTTATAATTATTCTAAAGATAAATATAATGATATAAAACAAATGCTTTCTATTTTAGAATATGATGATTTAATTAATTTAAAAAAAGAAATAGATGGTGTTAGTTTTGATAATTTAGAAAATGTTATATATAATTTTTTTGAAAACTTAATTATTAATACTAGAAGATACTATGCAAATAGTACTTCTTATCCATTGTCATTTGTTAAAGCTTATCCTGATTTATTTATGATAAATACCAATATTCCAGAAGATGTAAAAAATAGATTTATTAATAAAGAATTAACCCTTAATGATTTATTAGAGTATCAGTATTTTTTTGAGAATACTATATTAGATTATTTTATGAATGATAATTTATATGTTTGTACATTTATAAGAAATAATTTTGGTTTAAAAAAATTTCAAGAACTTGTTTTTGAGCATGATGATGTGTTTTCTTTTTTAAATGACAAAGGTATAGATAGATTTAATAAATATTTGGTTATTGATGGTGACTATGAAAACTCATTTTGTACATCTTTAAAAAACTATTTAATTGATACTAAAATGATAAAATTGGGCAATTATTTTGAATCAATGAACTTTAAAATCTATGATAAAATAAATAGTATTTCAGAATTATTAAATTGTAATAATAAAACAATTGTATTAGATAAATTTGAAAGAAATACTATTTCAATGTTTGGAATAGATAACATAAAGAAATTAGAAGAAGAAACTAATCTTTTTAGCGCAAATGGTATGGAAGCCTTTAATAAACTGGTTGATATTTATAAAGTTGAATATAGTTCATCTAATGAAAAACTAAACTATAAAGAATTTATAAGTTTTGTCCTATACTATCTTAATGGTTTTATAAGTAATTATGATGCTTTGAAAATGGATTTAATGAATAAGTACTCTGATTTATTTATTGATTTTAATTTTATAAATAATGGAAGAGAAGAACTTGAAAAAAAGTTCGCACTTGGTAATTTAACTTTTGACGAAATAAAGAAATATCCAGAACTTGTTAATATTCTTTTAAATAAGAACTTAGAAGTTGGTTTTAGAAATTTATTAAAAAAAGAATCTAATAAGCGTTTACTGATATTCTTAGGAAATGAAGAATTTTTAAAAATGTGTTCTTTATATGGAAAATATTTAGATTATGTAGGAGATGAACTTTCTGATAATTTAATATTTAAAAATAATAAATATTATGATGATAAAGGTAATGTTTTGGGTGTAGATGATGTTATAAACAATATTGAAATGATTATTGTAAATAAATGTAAAAATGGTGAGATATTATATGATGACTTATCAGCGCCTTTATTTCTTATAAAAGATAATCCTGAACTTTTTTTAAGTAATGATGCTCCTTATGATTTAAAAAAGTACTTTTATAATTATTCAGGAATTAATCAATTAACTTTTACTATTTTAGCTAAACATCCAGAATGGAAAACTTTTTTGGAAGGAAAATTAATTTCTGCTTCATTACTTAAAAATGAAAAAATAAGATTATCTTTAAAACAATATTTTGGTTTATTTGGAAATAATTCTATTAAATTTGGTATAAATAGATTTGAAACTATAGAAAGAATGATTAACTTAGATGAAGTTTTTCTTATGAAAGAATGGTATGATAGAACTGGGCATAGGTTTATTCCTGATTATGTTGTAATGGAAAATTTTGTTTTATCAGAAGCAGATAAGTTTTTAGATTCAGGAACTATTTGGAGTAGTTTAATGAGATTAAAAGAATTTTCTATAAATTCTGATGTTAGAAAATCTATGTTAAAAATAGCATACTTTTTTGGAGCATTTGATCATGATCAAAAAGGAATAAGAAGGATATTTGAATTATTGACATATGTTCCTAAAAAAGTATTGAATGAATATGATATTGATGATTTGAAGGATGATCCTGATTTTTTAAGAGCCACTAAAATTGAACAATTAAATATTGATTTTTCTAAAAAAATATTTAATCAATTTTATAGAAAAAGTGATGATTCTTATACATTTGTACTTGATGTACAAAAATATCCTTTAACTGTACAAGCTATTAGAAAAAGTTTAGAAAAATATGATCTTGATATATTAAGTGCTCAAATGTGTAATAGTTTATTTAACTCATTTGATTTAATTTATGATCCATCATTTAGAGAGTTTGTGCTTGAAAATATTGATATTATTTTGCATGATGAAAGTGCTAGCAATTATCTTCATCTCATTCAAAAGAATTTTAATGCAATAAAGAAAGTCAATAGTAATAGAAAATTAACTTGGAATTTAGCTGTTAGTTATGTTTCTATAAACAAATATAAAGATATAGATGTAGGTAATGAAATGGTTGCATCTATTTCATCTATTGCAGGATATAGCGATGAACAGTTTAATATTTTACAAAAAATATATAATTATGGCAAACAAAGAGTATTTAGTAGTATTCCAAGAATTGAAAATAATAATTTTGAATATAGTTATGAAATGCTTAGATTAGATGATCCACTTGCTATGGCTATTGGAACTTTAACTAATTGTTGTCAAGAACTTGGTGGACTTGCTGAGTTTTGTGTTGAACATAGTATGATATCAAAAAATGGCCGTATATTTGTTGTTCGAGATAAAAATAAAAATATAATTGCACAAAGCTGGGTTTGGAGAAATAAGAATGGAATCTGTTTTGACAATATTGAAATACCTAATAAAGTTCTTGAAGAGAGTGATAGGAAGAAATTAACTTCGGATATTTTAGAGATATATAAAAAGGTTGCTTCAGAATTGATTGAAATGGATAATGAAACTTATAGTGAATTATTTAATAGTGGTAAAATAACTAAGAAACAGTATGATGAATTAAGGCTTGGTAAAGTTACAGTTGGACTTGGATACAATGATATTGCGGAAGCTATTTGCAAAAATTCTTCTTTTGATAAAGGTAAAACTTTAGAAATATTGCCTTTTCAATCTCCTGTTTTAAATACAACTCCATATCGTAATGATTCTAGAATACAATATGTTTTGGAGCAAAGAGATGATTATATAAATGGTAATTTAGAAACACTTCCTCTTTACAACGATACATATATTGAATATGATGATTCTAATTTTTCGAAAACTAATTTGTATATGCTTGGTAGATTAGAACAGGTTACTAAAGGAACATCTTTCTATTTGGGCTTAGAAGAACAAGCAAATAATATTGTTTCATCTATTGCTTTAAAATATAACTTTGATCCTTTAACAACTAAAATAATTTTACATCCTAACTTTGCTATTATATATAACTTCTGTAATGATACTTTAAAGATAGGAGACTTACTTTTTAATACATCTGTTTCAGGTATTGATATTTTAGATACAGTTATACTTCAAATTCATTTGGCGTTAGAACAAATTTGTCCAAATAAAAAAATGGATTTGTCTAGATTGAATGAAAAACAAGTTGAAATGATAAAGAATGCTTTGGATTTTCAAGAAAGGAGAAATAAAAATGCAAAACTATGAAATAATTAATAATGCATTGTTAGTTGATAAACCTAATGTTGATATAAAAAAAATAATTAAAAGTTTTTATGATGCTTTAGATAAGAGTCGTGAGGAAATTAAGGGTGCGAATTTAATTGATATAAAAAATAATAATGGTTTTATTGTTGATTTTGATGTTATTTCTCGAATATTTTCTCGTGTTTTGGAAGAAAAAAATGTATATGGTGATGTAACTTTATCTGTGAATGATGAAGATAAAAAAATAATTTATGGCAAACAAATTTTTGATACTGGTAATGTTGTTATAATTTATGATGGTAATACTTATGTATTAATAGAAATGATTTTAAGAAATTTGTTAGCTTTTAATACAATGATATTTTCATGTAATAATTATATGTATGGAACTAATCAATTAATTGTTCAAATTATGCAAACTATACTTGAAAAATATTCTATTTCAAAGTATTTGATTCAATATTATTTATCTGATGACTATGATATACTTGATAATTATGCTAACATTGATTTAGTCATTTGTATTGGGAATCAGCATTTACAAAAATCAGTGCTTAATAAAAGTAAAAATAGAGTAATTGTTAGTGGCTATAATTATTATAATTTGTATATTGAAGATAATTCTTATTTAGAATTTTTAAATAAAATCATTAAATATGAAAATAATGTACAGGTGTATATAAAAAAAGATTTAAAAATTGATTGTGTTGGTGCGGTTATTGTTGATGATATTGATGAAGCAATTTCTCTAATAAATTATAATGGAACATTTTATAGTTCGGCTATTTTTACTGATAATTCATTAAATGTATCAAAATTTATGAAAATGGTTAAATCTAAAATTATAACAGCTAATACAAGTCCTACTATTGAAAAAGTACTTGATATAAAACAGAGTGATTTAGTAATTGAAAAAACAATTGTTTACCCATTTGCATTAAAAAAAGAAGGTATAAAATGAAAAGAGAAGAATTAATTAAATTAATTGATAGTTTAGAACTTGATAGAGAAGAATTTTGGATCTTATCTTCTGGTTCATTGGTTTTAAGAAATTTACTTGAAGAAGCAGGAGATTTAGATATTGCTGTTACACAAAAAGGATTAGATGAACTTTATAAAAAATATAATGTTGTGTCTAAAGGAAATAATTGGTATAAAATATGCTCAAATATTGAATGTGTTTTAGATACTAAAGATTCTTCGAAATATGAAAAAATAGGTAATTATAATTTGTTAAGTTTAAATGAGTACTATAAATTTTTAGAAAAAAGTACAAGAGAAAAAGATAAAGTAAAATTAGATATTGTAAAGAGAACATTGATTAATTCGAAAAAAAATGATAAAATTGTATCAAGGTAGGGATTGAAATGAAAAGAGAAGAATTAATTAAATTAATTGATAGTTTAGAACTTGATAGAGA
>CAJKKJ010000029.1 GCA_905200435.1 uncultured Bacillota bacterium
TCTTCAAGGACGGATTCATCTATTTCTAATAAATCATCTTTACCTAAATGTTTTAAAAATAAATCATAAATTTCTGTGACGGGTGTCATTTAATCACCTCTAATCAATATCTAGCAATTGTTCTCTGCCTAGTAAATCACATAATATTTTTTCTTTTCTTCTTGATAACTCGAAATCATTTTCTTCTGATTTAGTCATCATTATTGCTTTACAGGCTAGATTTCTTAGGAATGATTCTTTTCTATTTTGAATTTTTCTTTCAAATCTATCATCTGGAAGATTTAATAATTCTTCAGCTTTAGCAGTTAATTGACTTTCTTCACTATTATAAATAGAAGATATACCAACATAATCTACAACATTATCTATTGTATATTCATCTGATAGAACATCTGTTACAATTATCATGTAATCTTTAAAAAAAGATTTACATTTATTTGCAACTTCCCATAATTCTGCTAAAGATATTTCAGTATATTCATTTGGAAGTAAATCAAAATATACTTCTTCATTCTTATTCATATAAACAACACTCATAAAAGACATATTACAAATTTGAACATATATTTCATCTTGATTCTTTTTTAATTCCATATTAATTTGTCTTTTAGTTTTTTTCTTTTCTATCTTTTCTTCTACCTTTTCCATAACGTCTTCAGTTACTTTGTTGGTAGTTTTCGCTTTAGTTGATTTAGTAGTAGCCTTTTTTACTTTTTCCATTTTGTTTATTCTCCCTTCTAAATTAAATAAAGCACTACCAATAAAGTAGTGCTATGTTAATTATTAATTATTTTTGATTAGTTTTGTATTTTTATTATAGCGTAAGTAGAAGCTACAGCTACACCTAAATGTACCATACGGTTCATTTCCATTTCGATTTGATAATCTTTTCTAGCTCCAGTAGTATCTTCGTTCAGCTCCACATCACCTTCATATCCAAGTTTTACAATTGATTCACCACTTTTTATTCGTATAAATTCGCTACATTTACACCGTTCTCTTATGAACTGCTCATGCTTTCACATGAGAATAGACTATTTCTTCACCCTATATTTATAGGGGCAACCCACTTCCACTCGCTTGAGTGTACTTCCTCTCGGAATAGTCGTTGAAGTTTCATCTCGTTTTATTTATTAATTATTTTTAACTCTTTATTTAAAATGGTTTCTATATTATCAAACTCCCAATACGGAATTCTTATTAACTTCCAATCATGCTCTTTTGCATATTCATCCTTGATTTTATCGTGTATTTTCATTATATCATAACTATCATTTTCATAAATTTTATTATAATGAAACTCTCCATCATATTCTATCCATATTTTTTCATTAGGTAAAATAAAATCTGGTCTTAATAGTCTTCTGTTACATCCAATTAAATCATTGAAATAACCTTTATTATACTCGTACTCAATATGTTTTTTATCTAAATAATCGCTTATTCTTTTCTCTCCTTTTGACTTATTACATATCGTACATCTACTACCACGTTTAAACATTCTATAAGTCATTTTAAAAATGTGATTTTCGGGACATTTAATAGTAAGCAAATCTTCTTGATTAAAATACTCTTTACTTAATAATTTATAACCGAAAGATTCTATATAAGACTTGACTTCATTATAACTCTTACGGCTTCTTTGAGATGTTTTTATATTGTTACAAACTCTGCATCTTTTCCCAGATTTAAAATTTCCCCATGAAATAGAACATTCATGCCCCTCATTACAAATCATATCTAATTTTTCACCATAATTTACATACTCAGTTGATATTAATTTATAATCGAAATTATTCAAATATTCTTGTATCTCTTTTATTATTTTTTCATTTTTCTTTTCTTTACAAACAGGGCACTCATGATTGTTTTTTAAATTATTAAAATGTCGTTCAAACTCATGACCTTTATTACATTTTATTTTTAAAGAAGTTTGATTGTTTTTGTATTCATCAGATAATAATTCAAATCCAAGTGATTGAATATAATTTTTTACATAATCATAAGAATATCTAAATTTTTCAGATAATCCTTCATATTTACACTCTTTACATCTTCTTCCGTATTTAAAATTATCCCATGATATGTAACATTTGTGTCCATTAGGACATATCATTTCAAGTTTAATATTACTTTTTATGTACTCTTTAGATATTAATTTATAACCTTGAGATTCAACGTATTCTTTAACTTCCTTATAAGTTAATTTCTTTGGCATATTACCACCTCCCCTTTTTATTCTTTCCATTTTATAATCTTTTTAAACCTTTTAAATAAAAATAATTAATATTAAAACAGGGACGCTTACCTGCATGAACAGGGATTGTAATGAATTTAATCATCTAGTGTTTAGGATTTAACCATGCACCATCTCTACGTTTTTTCTACTTTCGTACCGTTACGTTTTAGTTTTCACTATCCGCTTTGGTGTAGAGCTTTACCCATTACCTGCAATTCAAGTTGTGTCCTATACCGATTGCTCGATATACGGGCTGTTGTAGTATTTATTCTACGTTAGCCGGTATTATTATTAAGTATTTATCTTCTATGTCGAATTTACCAACTTCTTTATCATAGTAGTTTGGTAATGGAACTAATGGAGTACCTTCAAATACTCTAGTATAACCATAATTTCTTCTATCATCTTTTTCTGCGTCAGATAAGAAAGTAGCATCAGTTTTTACATGAGCTAATGCTGATTTAGTACCTAATATTTGTACTTCTGCACCTGTATGGTCAGAAACTTTAGCTATCATATCTCTTAATGTTTCTGCTAAAGCACTATCATTAGAAGCTTTGCATAAATTTGGATTTCCAGAAGCATCATAAGCTCCGTATAAAGTTTTAGTTACTAAAGTACATATTTTTTTATCAAAAGATTTAGAAACTCTTTCTACGAATAATGTCCAATCTATAGCACCTTTTAAGAAATCGAACATTTCTGCATAGATTTTGATACCTAGTCTAAAACCTTTAGTATCAACTTTTCTATCAAAAATTCTTTGTCTATGAACAGTTTTGACACCAGTAGCCATTAAACTAACTTTAAATAATTCATCATTTTGTACTAAATATTCTTTTTTATCACCTAAATCAAATGTTTCAACATCAACTAAATCTCCATAAGATTCCATAGTTATTTCATTATGTGTTACTGTTATTAATTCTTCTAATAATTCAAATACAATAGTACCATTTCTATCTAACCATCTTTTATATTTAGATTTCTTTTCTGGTAATGGTTCTACTTTTTCAAATATCATATTTCTGATTATATCAGATGCTTCCTTTTTAGAATAATTACATACTCCATTATGTAAATCTACTATCATTTGTCTAACATCGTTATCTATCATTATTTATAACCTCCTAATTTTATTAATTGTTTTTCTTGATTTTAATAGAATAATATTTTAACCATATCTCTACCTTGTACTGTAAGTACCTCTACAACTTCACCAACTATTCTTTTAGCTCCTGTTTCACCAACACCTGGAGCAGTGTATTTTTTAAGATTATGTGAACTAGCTTTAACAGTTAATTGGTCTCCTACGGCAACAGTTTCGTCTATAAGTGTTTTTTCTATAGTGACAACCATTCCTTTATGTAAGAAATAACCTCTCACAGGGTTTCCTGCTTCTGTATCTGGATAATCTCCATGATTCCACATATCTCTTTTTTCATATCTATGACCGTCAGATGCCACCATAGCTAATATTTTATTAGCGTCATCTTCTAAATCAGTTACTTTGTAACATTCACCTTCTGCTCCTATATCAGATACTTTAGCTAAAGTATTATCAGCAAGTCCTTTTACTAATACTACTTCTCCATTTTTTAATACTTCATCTTCGCATATTATTGATTTGGCAAAATTATCATCTACATAATTTAATATTTGTATCATTATTTATACCTCCTAATTTTGTTAATTATTTTTTGTTTTTCCATTTTTCCAATCTACCACCGTAAGGTGCATTAGAATCCGTAAATTCTTCATTTGGATTTATTATACCTACTGAATTAGCTTTTCCATGTTTAGTTTTACTAAATGATTGAGCTTCTTTAACTTGTTTAGCCCACATTATAGCTAATTTTCCTTCATATTCTTCTTTAGATATTTCATGTTTTAATACTGTGTCTTGAAGTGTTTTAGCATCTTCTGTATCTAAAGAATATTTTTCAGTTATAGAATCAATTTCTAATTTAAATTGTTTAGCATCGCTATCAGCTTTAAATTGTTTTAATTCTTCATAATCACTCATGTTTTCTAATTGAGTTTTTAATTCTTCATATTCAACTTTTAATTGGTCAAAAGCAGTTTTTAATTGTGTATATTTTTCATCTTCTGTGTTATCTTCAACAGAATGATTTTCCTTATCTTTATCTTCCTCTTCTGAACAATCTTCTTTCTTTTCTTCAGAATTATCTTGAGAACATTCTTCTTTTTGTTCTTCTTCATCTGGAGTGAAATCTTCTTGTTGAGTTTCCTCTTGATTTTCAAATTCTTCAGTTTCTTGAACTTCTTGATTTTCAAACTCTTTGTCCATTGTTTCACCTCCCTTTTCTAAAGAATAAATTTTCTTCATTTCTTCTAATTCAGTTTTAACATCTCCACAAGTGAACAGAGATAAGTTAGCTCCTGCCATAGCAGGTTTAACACCTACACCAAGCATTGTTATACCTAAAAAAGTAAAATCAGTTATTTCAAAGAATCCATCTTCTCTAAAGCTGAAATCGTCAACATCTATTTCCATAGATACCTCTAATGCACCATCGTTAGAATCTAATATATCAAGTAATTGTTGGGAATACTCCCTCCATATTAATGCTGTGCAAGATAAATATTTCTTACCGTTTTTTTCTACTTGTGTAATTATAGTATCCTCTGGAACGAATCCATAAGCTTTTTCAAGGTATATTAATTGATAATCATAACCATCTGGAGTATCAGTAGCCTCCATTTTAGTATCATGTCCACCTAAAACCCATTCGTCATCTTCATTTTTATAAACATGAGCTAATAAGGGTATCCCTCTAATACTTTTTTCAGCACATTTCATTTGTGTTTCTGAATCAAACCAAGAACCATTTAAATTATCTTGGTCGTGACACACAAGTATCCTACAAGGAACAAATCTACTATCACTTGAAGATTTAAAAACTTCCATTTCACTATATAATTTTAAATGTTTATTTCCCAATTCTAATTCACACCCCCTTTCTTCTTAGAAAAATAATTTATTAGAAAACATGAATTTTCTTTTATCTTCATTACTGAATTTAACTTTAGTACTATTAAGAAAAATATAAACAGTTTTATTATCTATAATACCTTCAGATAAAAACACTAATCCTTGATTTAAAAGTTCATGTTTATCTTCTTCATTAAATGCATATATGAATTTATTCATAATATATCACCTACTCATTTATATATAAAAATCCTTCACCTTGAAGTTTTGAACTTATACCTAAGTCTTTAGTATGCTTGATAAGTCTTGCATATAATTCTTCTTCTGAAGGAGTTCTACCATATTTATTTATAAATTTTTCTCTTAATAATAATGCTGTTCCTGCGACTACAGGACAAGCCATTGAAGTTCCACTTGATAAACACCATTTATCATTAAAATATACTGAAACAATATCAGTCCCACAAACCACCAAATCTACCCATTTATTTGAATTACTATATTTTGCAATAGATAAATCTTGATTTACTGCACCAATATTTACAGATTCTTGATAACTAGCAGGATATCCATATTCATCTGTATCTGCATTTCCATCACCATCATTCCCCGCTGAAGTACAAACTAAAATACCACGCTTAGTTGCTTCTTTTACTAAATCGTGTAATTCTTCATTGCTCTCAGTACTTCCTAAACTCATAGATATAACGTGAACATTTTGTTCTAAGGCATATTTAAAAGCATTTATAATACCTTCCATACTACCTTTACCTTTAGAGTTTAACGCTTTAGCAACTACTACTTCACACTCTGGTGCTACTTGTATTACCTCGCCTATACAGAAACTACCATGATTATTTTTATCGGTGTAATCTTCTGTAGTTCCTTCATTTGTAAAATTTTTACCTGCTACAATATTATTAACTATAAATGAATGGAGATGTGAACCCGTATCAATAACACAAATTCTTTGTCCTCTTCCTTTATATCCTTGTTCATGTAAAATTTGTATATTAGAAAGTTGTATTCCTTTACACATATAATCACTATAAGGATTTGTTGATAAAATATTATAATCCATTATATCACCTACCCTAAATTTAATTATTTCGTTAAAATACATATATATTCCTCCTAATATTTTATTAATTATTTTTTATTCCACTTATTTAATGCTAAATCTAAATCTTTATCTCTCATAAATACCCAAAATGTTTTATGATTATTGGGATTTAATCCACAAACATAATATTTAAGTCCTTCATTTATTAAAAACTTCTTTTGTTTAGCATCATAACATATATATAATGGATTTTTATATTTCATATATCTTCCTCCTTATTTTTTAATAATCTCCGGCATTATCTGCCTCTGGTGCTTTATTCGGATTTCCGGATTGTTCCCCTACTTGTGGTCTCCCACCTTCACCTTGAATATCAGTTCCACTCATAGTGTGCGCATTTAATAATGGACTCATAAGAGTTCCAAAATCTAATATGCTTTCTATTTGAAGTATATTTAATGCTTCTAATGGAGAATGTCCACATATTGCTAAATACTCAAATTTAGAAGTCCAAGTAGCTAGTCTATTACAACTAGATTGGATTCTTTCTTCTTTGTTATATTTAGTAGTATCACAGAAACATAATTGAAAATTCTTTAATGCTGAATTTTTACTAAAAGCATAATTCAACCATATTTTAATTCTATCTAATAGATTTAATGGCACTAAACTATCAACTATACCACTGTATATAGTCATTTGTGTGCCTGACTTGTTGTCCCCATTAAATAAATTACTATCTATACCAGCTGTATCATATACATTTTTAGTTAAATTGTTTATTTCCTCATAATCAGAAACTTTATTGGTTTGTAATGAAACGGAATCTATTGGATAAGGTGAACTTACAACACCTATACTATCTCTGACATTTTTAACTAATGCTCTATGATAAAACGTTGCCGTTTCTGGCTCTATACTTAAATCACCATCATCATCTGTAGGTAATAGTTGATGAATTAATTTAAAATTATTAGCCTCAATATTTTCCATGCTAGCATCTGCTAAATCTTTTATCCTACTTAAATCTAAAAGCAATCCAGAATAATATGGAATACCTTTACTTTCTATTACTTCTGGAAGAAAAGCTATTGCGTTTTCAAGTGGTAACATATAATAGTTGTCTATGAAATTTTCATCATTTTTCAATTTACCTGCTTTATAATCAGCGTATAAATTTTGAATATCTATTGGGTAATATCCTAATTGTTTAGTATTAATACCACTAAGTTTTATACTATAACCTAACATAAAAGATTCGGTATAAGTAACTTTGCATAAATCTTCTGGTAAAGAAACAAATGTAATATTATCACTTGTTTCTTGTTTATATAAATATATTTCTCCTTTTCTAAATTCGCTTTCTAAAATCCAAGGACAAAGAGTTTTTAAATTATATTTTTCTAACTCTAAACAGGCTTTTCTGTAAGATTTAAAAAAGTTATCTTGTCCTTTAGTTATAAATTTACTCGCATCTAATGGGACTAAATAATGGTCGTAAGTTAATAAATTCGATTTATAATTTATTATTTCTTTTAAATTACCATTAATAACCCTCATTAATTCAGATTGTTGTTGTAGTGTAGTAACATTAGAATAAGGATTTTCTAAGGCACTAGCTATTGTATCCGTATCAACTTTACTTCTCTTTCTACTACTAGCTACCTTATCTATACTATTTATATCAATCATAGAAGATTTCTGTGCAAATTCTAAATTATTCTTTCTATTATCTTTCCCTTCGTTCAAACATTTTCACCACCTTTT